>DMZB01000280.1 GCA_003482405.1 Lactobacillus sp.
ATAAATACCAAGGTGAATTTCCCCAGGAACTGCAAGGCCGACTGGAACGCGCCGGTGAGGCAGCTTTTCGTTTGGATCAAGAAATGTCAGCGATTCGTGCTGACATCTCAGAGGCACAACCGCATGAGGATTCAAATTCAGTGCACACGAATGACGATGATGATTCATCCACATCATTTACACCAAAATCGTAAGTGCGCTGAATAAATTGGCGTTATTATGACGCAGATTGCTGCCAGATGATGACAGCTAGCTGAGAGGGCAGAGAGAAAAAGTATGAAAGTTGCGATTTATAGTTATTATCCAAATGATGAAACGCGGGCCGTCATCGAACGTTTGACGACTGCGTTAAATAAAGCTCACCTTACGATTGATGACCAACACCCGGATGTTGTGGTTTCTGTTGGCGGAGATGGCACACTGCTGTCTGCTTTTCACCATTATCGCGCCAGCTTAAAAAACATTCGCTTTGTCGGGCTCCATACTGGCCATCTTGGGTTTTATACGGATTGGCGGGACTATGAAACTGACCAGTTGGTGAACAGTCTGGCACACGATAACGGCGAAAGTGTGAGCTATCCGTTACTCGACATTAACATCACGTATAAGGGCGAAACGTCGCCACAACAATTTCTTGCACTGAATGAAGCAACGGTTAAAAAGGCGGCGAAAACCTTGGTTTGTGACGTATACATCAAGGATCAGTTGCTGGAACGATTTAGAGGGGATGGCCTTTGTTTTTCCACCCCAACCGGATCCACTGGGTATAACAAATCACTGGGTGGGGCGGTTATTCATCCTGGCATTGAAGCGATTCAAATGGCTGAAATTGCGTCAATCAATAATCGGGTGTTCAGAACACTTGGGGCTTCATTTATTATTGGCAAAGACGAATGGGTGACGTTGCGGTCAGAAGATGCTGACAACTTTGCCATTAGTTGTGACCAATTTCTAACACCAGAACGATTAGTTAAAGAAATAACCTTTAAAGTTTCTGATCAGCGGATTTACTTCGCCGAATACCGGCACACTGCATTTTGGCAGCGGGTTCGTGAATCCTTTATCGGGGATGTCCGGTAATGGCCTATCCGTTACGCTTTGAATGGCGTAATCACAGTCATGAAATCGTGAAATTGCGGACGTTTCTGAGTGCCCACGGGGTTTCACATGCGGTTTTGATTCAAATCAAGTTTCATGGTGGATCAATGATGATCAACCATCGACCGGCGTGGAGCGTTGACGACGTCCGTCCTGAGGATGTCGTGACCATTATCTTGCCGCCCGAACCAGCGAACGCGGCCGTAACCATTTCTGATCGTCCCTTATCAATCGTGTTTGAAGACGATAACTTTCTGGTCGTTAATAAACCGGCCGGTGTGGCCTCTGTGCCCGCGCACCATTATGCCAACAACACACTGGTTAACCGGGCGAAGGGCTATTTTATCACGCATGGGATTCCGTTACAGGTACCTCATATCGTGACACGGCTGGATAAAGATACTAGTGGACTGGTGTTATTTGGCAAACATCACATGGCCCACTCAGTTATGGATCAGCAGCTAAAAGCACATTCACTGCAGAAAACGTATTTAGCTGTTGTCAGTGGGACAGGTTTACCGGCTCACGGCAACTTCGACCAACCAATTCAACGAGATCCCGAGTCGTTTATCAAACGTCAGGTGGGGGTAACTGGGCAGACAGCATGGACTGAGTTTTGGGTATTGGCGGAGTCAACGGAATTAACTGTGGTCAAAGTCAAATTGCATACTGGGCGCACGCATCAGATTCGTGTCCATTTTGCAGGAGCCGGTCACCCGTTGGTAGGCGACCAGTTATATGGCGGTGATTTAAACAGGGGACTGACACGACAGGCGCTGGCTTGTGTACATCTCGGTTTTTTTGATCCCTTTGCAAACGTCCAACGGTCCATCAATGCGCCGCTGGCGACAGATATTCAGACACTGCTAATGCCATTTAAAATTGATGCGCAGTTTCTATCACAGCAATTGGGCCAGTAAATGAATCAGCGACTAGGCTAGTCTCAGTACCAATATCAGTGCCATTACTATCAGTACTGTTATCAGTACCGTTATCAGTACCGTTAATCAGTGCCGTTAATCAGTACCGTCAGATGATGCTTTACATGATAAATAATTTTGAATAACGAGAACCGGTTAAAGTAAAACTACCCACACTGAAGGTGAAATAAACCTTTAGTGTGGGTAGTTTTTACAATTATCTATGATTGTTGTTCACGTGTTATTGTGCTAACTGATGGCTCAAGTCCCAACTAGCTCAGTAAATGCGTACCATGAACTTCTTTTACACCCAGCTCAGTGGCAACGGCGTCGGCGTTTGCACTCGTAATGCCGCCACCTGGCAGGATAATTAAACGATTTGCAGCTGCTGTCACAAGCGCTTTGAGATGAGGTAGGGTCTGCAGAATTGGTGTGGACAAGTCGCCACCGTGAGTCAAGACATGATCGAAATCATGATCGGCCAACCAGTCGAGGGCGTGAACCTGATCCTCATCAGCCATCACGTCAAAGGCCATGTGGAAGGTTAAACTCATGCCGTTGGCAGCAGCGATGAGTTGCTCTAGAGCATCTTCGTCCAGTTTGTTATCCGGGGTCAACGCGCCAAAAGCGACGCCGTCAATGCCGAGTTCCTGCGCAGAAAATAAGTCGGCTTCCATGATTTTGATTTCGGTGTCGTTATACACAAAATTACCGCCGCGTGGCCGAATCATGGCCGTAACCGGGACATGATGTTCAGCTGCATAACGGGCGCTTTCACTCATGACACCACGACTCACGGTTGTACCACCGACAGCGAGGTTGTCGTTTAGTTCGATGCGATTGGCACCAGCCGCAATTGCTGCCGGTAAATCTGTATAGTTTTCAATTGCGACTTCTTTAAATAATGAGGTTCCCACGGTTTGCTCCTTTTGTCTTAATGAATAAAAG
>DMZB01000318.1 GCA_003482405.1 Lactobacillus sp.
ACTACGATACCAATCTTAATTATTTTAAACGCACTGACGCGTTTTATGGGCAGTGTGTTCGGGGTGTTAGTGCAAATTGTTTTGATGCCAAACATTACCGTCTACGCGCGGTCCATTTTTAGCAAACAAGCTAATTTGCCCATGGAAATCGACCAATTGCTAGCCTTGGTGTTGACTGTCTTAGTGCTAATTCCACTGGCGATTTGGGCTGGTCGGTTGAACATTCGCTATCATTTTGTTGAGCGTCTGCAACAGTTATTAATCGACGGACTTGACTACACACTCGTTGCCATCTATTTTGGCGTGTACTTTTTTGCGCTTCAAGTTGTCCTAGCTCAGAAACTACAACTACAGGCTGACGTTACCTTATTGCTGGGGATGATTTTAGGCGTGTTCTACTACTATTTGATTCTGTCACGATTTGAACAGTTAAATAATGATAAATTAATTGAAAATTTGCGTGGATATGATGCTACGGTCAGCCATATGAACGAGGAAATGCACCGATTTTCCCATGATTATCAAAATGTTTTGTTGAGTTTAAGTGTCTTTGTCAAACGCTCAGACGATGAGGAGCTGAAACAGTACTTTGATCAAGTTGTGCATGATAATCAAACGCGATTGCAGGTTTTAGGAAATGGGGACCTCGAACGTTTGCGCTACGTTAGCGGTGGGTACATGAAGGGATTGCTGTATGCAAAAATGTTACAGGCCGAGCAAAATAACGTTCAACTACAAGTAAAAATCAACGAAGAAATTTTGTTACGACAAGAACGTTCGGTCGATCTTGTCAGAATTTTCGGGAACGTGCTTGACAATGCACTGGAAGCTGCGATGATCAGCAATCATATTGTTGTTCTAAGTGCGGCGCCAACTGAAGACCACAATGTATTCCAAGTCATAAATAAAATTCCAGCCCAAGATAAATTGGATTTGTCGAAGGTTTCCAAAGAAGGTGTCACAACTAAAAATGGTCATTTAGGGATTGGCATGGCCAATATTCGTCGTTTAGCTAAACAAGACATTGAGGTGGATCAAGTGATTGCGGATCAACGGTTTACGACGACGATTAAGATTCCGAAGGCGGGGTAGGGTGTTTGCTTTTATATAGCGATAACGCGTTCACGACCCCAGAAATCTGCGCATAACTCGCTTGGACTTCATTTTGTGGTCAGTTTGCTTTTATAAAGCGATAACGCGCTCGACCCTCCAGAGCCACTGTGCCTAACCTGAAAAGCCAAGTGCATAGGCCAAGACCGCCTACACACTTGGCTTTTCTAGTTAGTGCTCGGGCTCTCCCGGAGGGTCTCACGCTCAACAAAAAAGGCCCCGAGCCTTCTCTACCCGAAACCTGTTACATCAAGGAAAGATCCTCAATCGGCGTGACATTCGTTTTACAATTCTGAATGAGCTAACACCTCAATATTTAATTTACGTATCATCGTGTCCTGACCTACCTGCCCACTTGTACATGTCTGCTAATGTGGGCGGAGTAGTAATCAACATTACCACTGACCGCTCATCACTATTTGATCGACAGGCAAACGGCGGTATCGGTTTTACGCGTGGAACACATATGACTACTTATCAGTCATACACCTCCCAAAGTGAATCCTTACTGTTCTGGTACGGGAAACGTTGAAATTCAAAGTACAAATTTCGCTATACTACATGGGTCATTGGTATCGCCTGCTTTAATAATTTGAAGAATCAAACTACAAGAACATGCTCAACTTGAAACATTGGTATAGAAATTTGAAACAGATGAAACTGAAATTCTTGGAGCTTTAATTCGAGCAGCTACCTTAACCTACTGAGTCACTGGCTGTTGGCGCGGACGGCTAATCTCGTCATCAATGCGCGATGGATGTCTTTCAACATCAAAACTTTACGTGACCTGCGGACTACCAACTTAGAAACGCTGGGGTAGCAATCAAACTGTCAACCGTGGTTCCAAGAACCAACCCGGTACAGTTATTATGAGAAGGCGTCGATTGAGGAAGTAATTCCTTTCCTCACAAGTATAGTAACACGAAACGTAAGCGCTTACAAAACAAAAATCTACGTTCTTTAGAAATTCTTTTGAATTAGTTTTGCCGGCTTTTAAAAGATTGGTATACGGGCACTATGAGATTAATCATTGCAAAAATTCACCGTTTTGCCATAATGAGTAACAACTGGTTTTAACCAGATTCATGGAAGACGTGTTTCAAACGTTGTTCCTGTGGAAGGATGTTTTGTCATGTGTTAAAGCACAAATGGGTGTTATTGATCAGTATGTTGATCAACATGGGGATTGGTTTAGTGATGCCGATTACCACGATTTATATTCACAATGTGTTAGGTAAGCCGTTGTCTGTTGCCGGAACGACGCTGTTGTTTTTCTCGGGCGCGTCGATGGTCGGGAATGTTATCGGCGGTCGGTTATTTGACCGTTGGAGTCACAAGGGGCCAATTATTATCGGACAGGCTGTGGCGTCATTGGCGTTATTAACGATTGCATTGTCCCCAACGTGGCCGCTGTATCCGATTATTCTGGTATTTTATGGTCTGGGATTGGGAACTGCATTTGCGGCATTTAATGGTTTAGTGGCGATTTTGCAAGCGGATGAACCGCTGATGTTTAATTATTCCTTCTTAGCAGCAAACGTCGGGAT
>DMZB01000322.1 GCA_003482405.1 Lactobacillus sp.
CTTTTCCATTAATGCATTTTTGATAAACTTCAGCCAACTATGTTCTAACCGAATAGTTTTGAAGTCTATGTGGTTATATTTCGATTTAGTGGATTAGTATACTTTTCCACTTATCCATTAATCCACTAGTATACGAGTATATTAGTGGATTTTATTTTTATATTTTTAGGGAACACAGGTTCTTAATTCTGTGATATACTTTCGTTGTTCGAAACATACGTTCGTGTTTTAGGAGGAACAGCAATGGCAAAATCTAAGTCAGCAGTTCTGGAGCAGCCCGTGTTCATCAGTTTAGATGACGCAAAAGGGCGTGCAACTTCACTAGATAAAGCACTAACTAAAATCAAAAAAAGCTTTGGTGACACGGCCGTTATCAAAATGAGTGATAGTGCCAACTCAAACATTGAACGAAATAGTTCCGGTGTCCTATCAGTAGATCTGATAACTGGTGGCGGTTTCCCCAAGGGAAGGGTGGTCGAAATTTTTGGCCCCGAATCTTCAGGTAAAACGACTCTTGCCTTACATGCCGTAGCAGCCGTTCAAAAAGCTGGTGGCATGGTCGCCTACATTGATGCCGAGAATGCCTTGGACGTCTCATACGCCCGCAAACTAAACGTTAACGTAGATGATTTATTACTATCACAACCCGACAGCGGTGAACAAGGTTTGCAAATCACCGATGAACTTGTTGGCTCAGGCGCAATAAGTCTCATCGTTGTAGATTCAGTTGCTGCCCTAGTACCGCGAGCTGAAATTGAAGGTGAAATGGGCGATGCTCATGTTGGACTACAGGCCCGTCTTATGTCACAAGCACTACGTAAACTGGCCGGAACGTTGAACAAAACCAATACAACAATCATCTTCATTAATCAGATCCGTGAAAAAGTCGGTGTCATGTTTGGTAATCCAGAAACAACACCCGGCGGACGAGCATTAAAGTTCTATTCAACTATTCGTCTGGATGTCCGTAAAGCCGAGCAATTAAAAGACTCATCTGATAAAGAACACCCCGTCTATGGCAACATGACAAAAATCAAAGTCGTTAAAAACAAAGTTTTCCCACCATTCAGAACTGCTGAAGTTCAAATGTTATATGGTGAAGGAATTTCTCGCACGGCTGATATTTTTCAACACGCCGTAGATCTCGACTACATTGAAAAATCAGGCGCTTGGTATTCATATGATCATGAGCACATTGGTCAAGGTGTTAAAAACGGTGTGGATTGGTTACGACAACACTCCGATATTGAACAGCAACTTTACGACCGCGTAATGGCACATTTTAATTTAGAACCCAATCCTGATAAGCCAGAAGCAGTGTCATCTAAGAAATCTAACGCACAAGTAAAAGTACCCACCAAATAAATTCAACGTGTGCTCAGAATGCGCTTATACCACGTCTTTTAGAGGATATTATGCAATTAACAACAACAGATCAACGCTGGTTAGCACAATTATTGTGTTGCCCACCAGGTGCACATTTTACAATGCAAAGCTTGCCACTTTTTCGTTATTATGCCGATCGCCCAGATCTTCAAACGAGACTGCAGTCTGATTTTGAAGACTGGATTGAGCATAGCGGACGCAAATACGTGGTCAAAACCTATGAAGATTACGCCCGCATTAATTAATTTGTAGGAAGGGGACTGTATTATGGACTACGACTATGACGTTGAACCGCACGGCGTATATTTTTTAGTGGATAATAAGTCCTTTTACTGCAGCGTAGAGGCTTCTCTACGTGGATACAACCCACTGACTGTCAACATGGTAGTCATGAGTGAACAAGAAAACACCAATGGCGGTCTAATCTTAGCAACTTCTCCTGAAGCAAAAAAACGATACGGGCTCAAAGCCAACGTATCTCGCCAACGTGATTTGCCCCAAGATGAAGCTTTGATTGTGGTGCCGCCGCGCATGAACCTATACATCAAACGTAACTTACAAATTAACGATATCTTCAGGCGTTTTGTTGCCGATGAAGATTTATGGCCATACTCAATCGATGAATCCATTCTTGATATGACTCATTCATGGCGGTTATTCGGAAAAACACCGCTAGATGTCGCCAAAAAAATCCAACGCACCGTGCACGAGGAACTAGGTTTATATGTAACTGTTGGAATTGGTGAAAACCCAGTTCAGGCTAAGATTGCCTTAGACGTGTACGCCAAGCATCAGCCCAGTCTAATCGGCATAATCAACTATCAAAATGTCCCTGACAAAATTTGGACTATTCAAAAATTAACCGATGTTTGGAGCATTGCTGATCGAACGGCTAAGCACCTTAACCGGCTTGGCATTCACAATATGTACGAGCTGGCACATTACAGTCCGTACAAACTAAAAGCTGAGCTGGGAGTTATTGGATCTCAGCTGTTTGCGTTATCCTGGGGTGTAGACCGAACGCAAGTCAGTAAACGTGTGCCGGTAAAGTCATCCAGCATTGGTAACTCACAAGTCCTACCACGTGATTACAGCAAGCAATATGAAATTGAAACTGTGATCAAAGAGATTGGTGAACAGGTCGCCGCACGTTTACGCAGTCATCACAAAACAACGGCCAGTCTATCACTAGGTATCGGCTTCTCCTACGCTGCCAGCGAAGCCACTGGTCGCGGCGGTTTCCATCAACAATTACGCATTGATCCGACTAATGACAATAAACCCATTGTAGCCTCTCTAATTAGCATGTTCCGTGAACAATGGCAGGGTGAAATCATTCGCAACGTCTCGGTGTACACAGCACGTTTGGCGCCTTCTAATGTGCAGCAACTAGACTTGTTCAAACAGCCTGAAGACCAGGTACGCAATGCTGACTTTGAACGCGTAGTGGATAAAGTACGTCAGAAGTTTGGCTTCACTTCACTTGTTTTCGCACGCAGCGCAATCAAGGGCGGCACTGCAATCAACCGTGCGTCACTGGTTGGTGGTCATAACGGAGGTAACGCTTATGAGTAATGAAGAACCCTATGACCCAGATTTAGTAAAGGAGTTCTTTCACCATGACTACGTCGATCGCGGCATGCTTAAATGGCAAGGCTACTATCTTAGTGATCACACAGCTCAACTGAACAAACAGGCAAAAAAAAGAGCTGAAGTCATTCAACCCAAAACAATTATGACACCGGCAGAGATTGGTCAAATATTGCAGTCTGCCTTCGCCAATAATTATGCTGTACGATTGCAGCTGTACAGTAACGCTAGTGATGGACACTTGCAACCAGATGTGGTTGGTCATATAGCAGGTTATTATGAAACGCAGATTATACTTGAAGATGGTCAAAAAATCGACCTGTTAAACATCAGAAATGTAAAAAGTAAGGATTGAATTGTCGAAAGCGCAATTCAATCCTTTTTAAGCCATTTGATACTTATCTCCCCATAACAACTGAGCAGTAACGGTTGTATACTTGAGAAAAATAGTATGTCGAGATATTAAATGGTAGATTGCAAATTTA
>DMZB01000333.1 GCA_003482405.1 Lactobacillus sp.
CGGCTTTGGCTTCAAAGTGTTCAAAACAGTCCCACTACCAGTGACATAACCACAGCCTAGAGATCCAAGGCGACGGAGGTCGAGATCCTTAGGAACTTTGACGGCGTTACGTTCACGAACGACGGTTGTTGTCGTGAATGAAGATTGATCGAACATGTCGCTGACACGGTGACCGTCTTCAGTGAAGTGATCACTGCCATCTGGACGAACACCGGACAAGTTGTTGGCCGCATAGTTCAAACAACGTGTTGGCATGCCTTTCAAACAGTTTTCACAGTTACCGCAACCATAGAACGATAGGACAACGTGGTCGCCAACTTTAAAGTTCTTAACTTCTGGTCCAACCTTTTCAACGATTCCTGAGCCTTCATGACCCAGAACGATTGGATACCCAATTTCGGCATCACCTTTTCTGAGGGCTTCGTCTGAGTGACAAATCCCACTGGCAACCATGTGGATTTGCAAATCGTCGGGTTGCATCTCGGACAATTCAACATCGTCCTTAATGACAAACGGACCACCCTTTTTTTCAACAACTGCTGCTTTAATTTTCATGATGTTTTTTCCTCCAAATGACTATTTGGTGAATTATTGAGCAAATGAGCCCGCCAACAACAACTTCAATTAAGAGCAACCGTAATAACATTTTTCAGTGCGCAATAGTCGAAATGGCACATCGGGAAATATGTAATTATAGCTACTTTGGAACGTCCCACAACTTTATGGTATTTCGAAATGTAATCGGTTTCAACCCCAATTGCCAAATTTCGTAAAAATATTTTGCATTAATTTTGCTTAGTTTGAGATTATTTGAGCAATCTCGTTAATAGTTAAACGGTATTAACTACTCGTTTTCAAAAAGTAACAAATTTCGCTTGCTTACTGCGCATAGTCGGAACAAAAATTTAACTGTGGAGCAACTTAAACTACTGAATTAATATCGCGTCGTTAAGTGAGTAAACAAAATAGCTTTCTAAATTAAAACATTCTGTCTGCTTTTACGTATGTTATGTGTAATTAATTAAATCTCATCGTTTGACAGAACGTGTTGAACACGTATACTTAACGATGCATAGGCGGTTGACACGCAAAGATTCAAGCTGGAACAGCGACTTTTTAAAGGAGGTCATCGACATGGCAGATAAACATGTAGTATTTCCAATCGTTATTGCGAACTCTAAGCGTTCAACCGAGCATCCCTATCTTGTCTCCATTCCAGATTTTGATGGAATGACCGAGGCAACTTCTATCGCGGATGGCATTGAAATGGCTCGCGACTGGATTGGTTCCTACAGCCTTGTAAAATCGCTGCCAAATTCTAATTATCACCTTCCATCTGCTACATCACAGGATGTTGTAACCTTGGTGGACGTAAATATTGATTTGTATAAACGTTTGAATGATCAACGCTCGATAAAGAAAACACTGACTATTCCTAATTACTTAAACGAACTGGGCGTCGAAGCTGGCATTAACTTCAGTGAGACACTGACGGAAGCTCTGAAACAAAAATTACGGGTTTAAAACGGTAAATGAAAACCATCAAGCCTTTGAGTCTTAGAAGGTTTGATGGTTTTCATTTTGGTTCAGAAGTTAATTTGCTGTTTCATATAGTCTTCGTACGTTGTAGGTTCCCGTCCTAATAAAAATCGAAGAACGTTAGGGTTCCCGTCCAACCCCCACTTACTATACGTGCTGGCTAGATGACGAAAAGCATCGCGAGAGTATACGTTTTGAATTCCCGCCTGATTCAAAAAAGTCGTCATTTCAACCTGCTTTGCAACCGCATGTTCACCGGTTAAACGATTATATAATGCAACTAAATCAGCAGGAGATGCGTAATCGTTGCCAACTAATTCGTAAGTTGCCTTGTTATGCTTCTCAGGATTCTGGGCAACTTCGACGACAACATCACCAACATCTTCAGGTGCCACGTACGAGAGTTTAGTGTTGATATCGTAGAAAATATTGTATGCACCCGTTTCATGAACCACGTTTGGATTGAAATTATGCATGTAGTGCATGGGTTGTAAAATCGTATATTGATAATCCTTAAGCATTCCCGTATAGATCATGTGCTCTTCAATGTCACGTTTCATAATGTGTTGACGCAGCGTGCTTAAAATTGGATGGGTGACGGATACAAAGATAAATTGTTTATGGGCTTCGGCTAAACGATCTGTCAAATAACGTCCAATATCTGCTTCTTCAGCAACAAATAAGGGTGGAATTTCCACAACACTATCGACGTTTGCAATCAGTGCGTCAAGCTGATCGGCCCTAGTCAGGTCAGCGACCACACCTTGTTTGATTCCAGGCAGATCCGTTACCGCCGGATTGATGTCGGTTGCTTTGACTTCAAAGCCGGCATCAACCAGTTTTTGCACAATAATTCGGCCTGTGTGTCCCGCGGCAGAAGTAACTAAAATCATGTGACTCTCCTCCTTACATAAATTAAATCGCGCACTCGCTTACTGCGGCATTCGTAAAATCGGCTTCACCGTGGTTCCATTCAGTAAATCCTCGAAGGCTTGATTAACATCTTTCAACTCATAGAATTTAACTAACTTATCAAACGGAAAGTCACCTTGCTGGTACAACTGAATTAACTGGGGAGTAAATAGCTTCGGCAACGAAAATCCTTGTAGCACGCCAGTCACTTGTCGAGCAGGCACCAAAATATCATTCATCATACTTAGATCTGCATGAGCAGCGCCACCAATAATCGCAATGTGCCCCAAAATTCCCGTGCTTCGGATAGCTTGCTCGGGCAGGCCGTTAGCTGGCGCTGAAACGATTGCATAGTCGACACCGCCATTGGTCATTGCCTGGATTAAGGCCGGAACATCATCGGCTTCCTTGCTGTTAATGATGTCCGTGGCACCCAGCGCTTTGGCTTCTGTCAAACGAGTATCAAAAATGTCGACAGCAATAATTCTGCCAACATTCATCGCCTTGGCCGCCATAATTGCTGCATCACCGACAGTTCCCGTGCCAAATACCGCCAGCGTGCTACCAACTTCAGGTTTTAAAATGTGCATCACGGTACCGGCGCCAGTTTGCAATCCGCATCCGAGTGGTCCGAGTAGGCTGAGATCAACGTCTTTTGTAACTTTCACAGCATTGCGCTCCTGCACCTTTGCGTACGTGACAAACGAAGATTGTTGAAAGAATGACGTAATCGGTTGACCATCCATTGAAAAACGATGGTCACCGTAATATTCAGTCCCCCCAAAGTTCAATTCATCAGAATGTTCACACGCATAAGGTCGGCCTGCTAAACATTGTCGGCAATGTCCACAACTAGCGTACGAAATCGTCACATGGTCACCAACTTCAAATTCACGCACATCATCACCGATTCGTTCAACGATACCGGCGCCTTCATGCCCCAAAATAATGGGAAATTCGCTTCGCCCCATGCCGTTTTTTGCACGCATAATATCTGCGCCACAGACGCCAACGGCAACAATTTTGACCAAGAGTTGGTCACCATGCAGATTATCGTCTAAATCCACTGTATCAATTTCAAGTCGCTCACCTTTTGCGGGTGCCACAGCTGCTGTCATTTTCATCATAATCGCCTCCGAAACAATGTTAGCAAGTTCACGATTTTCAAGCACCC
>DMZB01000113.1 GCA_003482405.1 Lactobacillus sp.
CCGTTTGATTGGCCACAATCACAGGTACCTGCTTTTCTTTTGCCACTGTTTCGATTACCTGCTGTGCTGTTGATGTCTGTCCCGGTGCGATAACTACCGTCGTTCCAGATTTAATGATGCCTGCTTTGTTTCGTGCTATTTTCGCAATTGTATCGCCCAAAATTCGTGTGTGGTCCAACGCAATATGTGTAAATACACTAAAGCGCGGCGCCACAATTGCGTTTGTTGCGTCCATCAAACCGCCTAAACCTGCCTCAAGGATGATCCAATCCACCCGTTTTTCGGCAAACCAAACTAACGCAAGCACCACTTCCCACTCAAAGATGGTCAATGGTGAGTTTTCTGGCACGATTTGTTGAACGACAGGCAGTAATTCTTGGTACAAACGGACAAAGTCACCTTTAGAAATCATTTGACCATTTATGACAATTTGTTCACGCTGATCCGTGATTGCTGGGCTCGTAAATACACCCACTCGATAACCGGCAGCCATCAGTGTGTCCGCCGTTAAAGTAACCGTCGAACCCTTACCATTGGTTCCAACAACGTGGATAATTGGTGCCTGCGCATCTGGATGATTAATTTCGGCTAATACACGTCGTAAAAGTGGGACACGATTTTCATCGCCAGCAAGCATTGCCTGACTCATTGTGTGAATTAAAGTTTCATACGTTAATGTTGCCATGTTCGGCCCTCATCAAAAATTCCTGACGTAATGCAGCATTCGTTTTGAAATCACCGAGGTACGTCGCCGTTTGTGTCACCGAGCCAGTTTTATTGACACCGCGCATTTCCATACACATGTGTCGTGCCGCCACACTGACAGCTACGCCAGCCGGTTGTAAAATTTTCTCCATTTCAGCGGCCACCTGGTTCGTAATGTTCTCTTGAACAGTTGGCCGGTGGCTGACAAAGTCGACTAATCGAGGAATTTTACTCAGCCCAATAATCGTGCCGTTTGTCGGGACATATGCCACACTGACACGGCCAAAAAATGGTAACAGATGATGTTCACACATCGAATAAAACGGAATCTGACCAACGACGACCATATCTGCGTTGTCCTCTTCATGAAACAATTTATAATCCTTAAACGTTGGTTGTTCTAGTGAAGAAAACATTTCTGCGTACGCTCGTGCGACACGGGCCGGCGTTTCGACTAATCCTGCCCGATTTGGATCTTCACCAACCGCCGTTAAAATTTGGCGGACGGCGCCTTCAATTGTGTGCTGTTGTTCATCTGTCATTAATGTTGGTCTCCTTTAAATCAAATTCCGTACATGTTTCCCTTATTGCTCGGTATCTCTCGGGCTTCGGCATCACTCTTGTAAACGTGCACCCAACTTCTGAATCCTGTGCATAAGCTGTAAGTCAAGTCATTCGAAAGCCCACCGAATGTCTCACCTTACTTCTTATTGCTCGGATTCAACCCGAAGTTCGGCATCACTCTAGCCTTTTTACCGCCTGCTTATCGCTGGTTTCTGCCAACCAGTCGCTCACTTGACGTTGGATTTGACGGTCATCTTCGCTGATTTCCAAAATTGGTTCAAGCACAAAACGGCGGTTTTTAGCCTCCGGATGAGGCACAACAAGCGTCTCTGTATTGATGCGCTCGTCGCCATAGAAAATGAGGTCCAGATCCATTGTTCGCGGTCCCCAGTGAACAAAACGGTGCCGATGTTGGGCTTGCTCAATTCGGTGCATCAACGTCAATAATGATTGCGCTGATCGCGTTGTAATTAACGCAACCGCGGTATTTAAGAAATCATCTTGAACCACGCCACCGACTGGTTGAGTGATGTAAAAGTGCGCTACTTTCATGACAGAAGTCGCGTGGTCTGCACGCAACTGGGCCAACGCGTACAACAAGTGTTTGCGCCGATCACCAACGTTTGAACCCAAACTTAGATATGCCGTCGTCACTGTTCATCACCACCAGCCACCTCAATTTCAACGTTATCAAAGACACCCGCAATTGGCACCGCATATTTGCGGATTCGAAGCTTAATTCCAGTCGCTTGTGGATACTTGCTGGTCAACATTGCCAACGTATTGTTTGCTAACGATTCGATCAGATTATACGGGTGAGTCAGCACGAAGTTTTCAATATCCTCATAGACATGTCCATAATGAATGGTCGTCGTGAGGTCGTCATCGTGCACCTTAGTTTCAATTGGATAGTTTAATTCAACATCCACTTCCAAACGTTGACCCAGCTTCTTTTCTTCAGGATACACACCATTATACGTATGAAATTGCATATTATTAATTCGGATTTTGCCCATATTCTGTTCACGTCCTTACTGGTATGCAGAAGGCTGACCCGCAAACATACCCGATGTAAATATCAAGTCTCATCTTATCACAAGCCTTCAAGCAGTGCCGCGTGATTGTCTTCGGCGGCACGTTAAGGGTGCGAAGGGTTCGTTTAGCAAGTTAGCAATCCAGCCCTGTTAAACGCCCGTAAATTTGCACAAATTAACGCCCGCTTTGTTCTCTTTTTCGCCAATGGCACTATACTATAACCATAAGAAGGATCAAAGCTTTCACAGAGAACACGCGGTTATAGCGATGGCGGGAAATTAAGTATTTCGATGTTTGATTTCTTGGTAATGGCTATCAATTTTGAGCTTTTAAAGGGGTCAGAAATTGACATCGCTGTCTCGAGCGGAAGTTAGCGCAGATCAGCAGTGTGTGGCCCATTGTTAAATGGGGGCACGTGTCTGATTGCAGTCTTGGAATGCTTCAGTTGTCTAAATCAAGCGGTGCAAACCGTTTGTTGTCCCTATCCCTGCTGTGATGGTCAAGGGTTTCAAACGTCGCGTGAATTGGCGCACGATTCATGCCGTTGACAACCATCGTGCTGAAAGGCCACTTTTGATGAGCCAGGGTGAAGGTCGCCGAGGCTCTCACGATGAAAAAGAAGCGTTCGTTCATCAGCAACAATCGATGTTTGTTGATCAAGGTTATCCTTCCGTGCCGCTGCAGCTTTAGCTGTGGCGGTTTTTTGTTTCTAAAAGGCGACAGCATTTGTAGTGCTTACCGTAGATTGTCGTCAAAATCAGGTCTTCCAAAAGCATATTAATCGCATAATTTAATTTTTTTGATACACTTTATTCAAGAAGGATCGTTGGGTGATGAAGGCGAATTGAGTCGCTTGACAAAAGATTGACCATCACTTAATGACCGTTTGTTGAGTAAACCGGCGCAACGGTTCATATCTTACTTTTGGTGAGACGCAGGCCAATGCAAAGGTGTGATCAATAAATGGGTCTCCTTCACAAACGTACGGGACGAACACGCCGCTTAGTTATTGGCGTGTTCGTTTTTTGTTCGCAATATCTGATGTGCTACAATTGGACCATCTCAAAAAATCATGTAGGAGGCCGTCATGCAAAGAATACTCTCCGGCAGTATCATTGTTCTCGCCATTCTCATCTTTGGCGGTGTGGTATGGCTCACTGAGGCCCAGCATCTGACTGGCGTTACACTATTTGCCCTGTGGATTGGCGCCTTTATTTTGACGACCGTGTTGGTCACACTAATCAAAATATGGCAATTGCATCTTCAACAATCCAAAGATGGGAGTCATGACCATGAACAACAATAATCCCTCATCCATGCCTAAATCCGTTTCTATTGTGTTACGCGTACTGGAAGTCGCTGCTCTGTTCATTATGGTCCAGTTGCCACCATCCGTGTTGGCATTTGCAAACAAAACATCCTTTAAAAATGCCAGTGGCTACTTATTACTCGCAGCTTTTTGGGGATCATTTCTTGTTTGTATCTGGATCGCTTATCGCCGTTTTCGCTATTGGTCGGGTGAACGTCTATTTCACGATTTCCGGTTACGTGATATTGGTGTTGCCATTCTTGCTTATTTGGCCATCATTGTTAGTGAAGTTTTGCTGATGCAATTGCAACGCGTGCTCTACCACACCCAGTCAACTGAGAATAATCAAGCGATCGCTTCCATCATGAAAACCAGCCCTGTCGCCTTTATTGGTTTCACCGTTTCTGCAGTCGTATTGACACCTTTTTTAGAGGAACTTGTCTTTCGTGGTGTGGTTACCAACATCTTTTTCAAACCAACCAATTTGTGGGCAAAGGTTGTTTTGTCTGGTGTCCTCTTCTCCAGCGGTCATATTTCCAGTAACCCCATTAGCTTTTTGCTCTATTTCATGATGGGTGCAATTTTGGCTTTTACCTACCAGACAACCCATAAACAATTTAATTCGATCATGGTTCATTTTATGATTAATGCGGTTGCCATTACACAACTGATCGGTTTAATTCATTAGTTCACTCATTTTAATAATTGAAAAAAGGTTGCTACCGCCGCGACATTTCCTGTCGTGATGGTAGCAACCTTTTTAGTCTTCAAACTGAATCACTATTGATCATCATGTTTTTGTTTGCTCTGTGGATCCGTAAATTCACCATCAAAAGAATCGTGATGATCTTCGCGGTCATTTTTATGCCGATCATTATCAGTCCATTCATATGAGGCGTCCGCAGAGAAATGATGAACGTCAGCATCCGGCATCACTAAAGCAGCGATTGCATAGGCGATAATGCCAGGGCCAAACGAAACGGCGATTAAGATTCCACCGATGACCCGTGTTAGAGCAATGTCCCAACCAAAATACTCTGCAATACCGCCGAAAACCCCCGCTAAGACTTTGTCGTTTGACTTCGTTAATTTCTTTTTCATAATTTTTACTCCTCCCCAAAATTTGTTACGTTGTCTTCCATTAAGTTATTTTAACTTCACCACTATTGTACGGAATTATCGCCGTCATTAGTAGTTAAATGCATGACATCGGGTGCGGTTTCGTTTTGCTGAAGTGCGCCGCCGTCACTAGTGTGTTGGTCAAACAACTTGTTTGAGTCATCACTGTGTAAGACATACCCCTTCGTTTTATCTGCATTAATAATTGTATTGTCACCATCGTCATTGGTGACGTTGACGATTCCCGTAAAGCCGCCGTCAGTCATCGTGAAATTACCATCAGCCAACGATATCGAGCCTTGATTCAACTGAACATTTTTCAAACTGATATCCCCTTCAGCACTCTTCAAAGTTGGTTTATTCAGTGTCATTCCCGTCACATAGACGTTTGCATCACTGCTGGACGCCTTCACCGGTTGGTTAACAGTCATGTGTTCTAACATCACGTCGTCCTCAGTGCTTGAGGCACTCACCTTATCGGCTGTCACATCCGTGATCCGGACGGCACCATCGCGAGACTTCACGTTGATGCTGCTGAGTTTTGTTCCCCGCGGCACAGTCACAACAACGGTATGCCCAGGATGGCGTGTTGTTTTATAGTCGCCGAATCCAAATTCACCTTCAGGGTTGTCACCAAAACTCCAACCAGTTACCGAATTGTCTCCACGTGATTGTGTGATAACAAGCTTGTGCCCCACTGACTTAACCGTTGGCATGGCTTTTTCAGGACTGTTAATTTCGACACGACTGGTGTCGCCTTCCTTGATACGAATTTGATCGCTTTTTAAGTCGACGCTAATCGCGTCAAAGGCCTTCACTTTCTTATTTACTTGTTTTACCTGAACTTCTTCTGGTCGACCATGTTGATTAAACGTGACATCCTTAAAGCTATGCGTAAACATCCCGGTTGCAACCATGATCAAACCAATGATAAGCACCGTAATGCCGATTTTTAATGTTCGTTTCATGATTAACGATCCCCCTTTGGCTGTTGACGCCGGTTTGAAAACTTACGGTATAAGAAGCGAATGAAGTTGGCAGAAATTTGAATCAAGAACCGTAAAATATAAAAACACAATGGAATTAAAATCAACACTGCCCCGATACCGGTCAATCCGATACCTAGGTACGCAACGCCCACAAGAACATTTGTGAACATCATGTAAACGCCAGTGTAAAGTGACACACCGGCCACTGCGATTCCCCCACCGATTAAGACGACAGCGATGACCAATCCTGAACCAACCAGCGCCACTGCGACTGCCACCACAGCAATGAGTACCGCCACAATTGCAATCGCTGCTGGAATGGTAACGGGCGTTGAAAGTACCGCTAATACAATCATCCATACCATCGTGGCATTAGATCGTGGCGTCCGCTGTTCGCCTTTTTGTTCTGCTGTTTCATTTTCTTTGATTGAATAGTCTGCCAGGACCTTGCGCGCTAATCGCTTCGGCGAACCTAACTTGTCGACCACGGCATCCCCTGACGTGAGGTTTGCGTCCTCAATATATTCAGTGTAAAAATCCATGACGTCTGCGCGTTCGCTGTCGCTCAAGCCATGCAAACGGCGCCGTAATTCATTTAAGTAAGCGTCAGTTGTCATCTGTTGTCCCCTCCGTATTGTTTTGCATATGAGCTGGTGGATTAAAAACAGTATCTAAACTGTCTTTATAGGCATCCCATTCATGCAAGATTTCAGCTAATCGTTGTTTCCCCGTATCGGTGATCTTGTAATAACGCCGGTTACGACCCTGAAATGGTTGGTCATAGGTTGTCAGCCACGCTTCCTTTTTCAAACGGCGGAGCACCGGATACATGGTTGATTCAGAAACTGAGATGGATGACTGCATGTGCTGGGTTAACGCATAACCGTAGAGATCTTCACGTTTAAGTAACGCCAGCACCATGCCGTCTAAAAGCTCGGTACTAACTTGAATGCTCATGAATCTGCCCTCCTTAAGTTGGTTACTCACAGGTGGAAAATTAGTGTGCCTGCTTTTACTTTGTTTGTGACTATTATATGGCGTATAATATAAAAGTCAACACAATATGCTTTAAAAATAAATATCAGTTCGTAAACAGTCATTGTCTTTACTAAATCCTTAACTTTTTCATAGTTGTATTTAGTTTGAATTATTGTCAAACTGAAACATGTACATATGAAGGGTGAGAGAATATGAAACATTACATACAGGGGTTAAGTGAAACAATCATTGTCACGTGGTTGGTCATGGTTGCGGTGACGACTACCGCAACCCAGACCAGCAATAATAATCCCTCCCATCAATG
>DMZB01000013.1 GCA_003482405.1 Lactobacillus sp.
CGTGAATCATCTTCCACTCTTCGTGAGTAAAACCATCGTCTTCGAAAACATCAATTTGTGGCAGTAGATTAAACGCCAGCGGATAGTGATGCTCTGCACCCTTTACTGGTAAAATGGCAGCTGTTTCTTCTCCGCCTTCGTGATGCTGTTGCGCTTCATCAAAAAGTTCATTCATTGCTCGCTGTCCAGCACCAGAAGCAGCTTGATACGTTGAAACCAAAACCTGGTGCAACTTGTACTGTCGATCAATTGGCGCCAATGCAACAACCATTTGAATGGTGCTGCAATTGGGATTTGCGACGATTCCGTGATGTTGGCTTAGCATTTCAGGATTAACTTCTGGTACAACTAATGGAACGTCGGGTTCCATCCGAAATGCACTAGTATTATCTACACAGACTGCTCCTGCATTAACTGCCGCTGGTAGTAACGCCTTTGAAACGGACCCACCCGCCGAGGACAAGACGAGGTTGATTCCTGCAAACGAATCCTTCGTCGCTGCTTCAATCGTGTACGTCTGTCCCCTAAAGGATCGGGTTTGCCCTGCTGACCGTGAAGATGCTAACAAAACTAATCGATCAACAACAATATCTGACTTCTCCAATTGTGCGAGCATTCGCGTACCAACAGCGCCTGTTACCCCAAGAATTGCCACATTAAATGATTGCATTAATCTGCTTCCTTTCCCTTTCTATGGTGCGTACTCAATTTGTCAGCGAAGGTCGCTTCTTAGGCGGACACGTTTGCTGATAACTTATTCATACGATAGGCGGTCAGTCGTTTGACAGCCTCATGAAGCTTATCCAAATTAGCCGCATATGACAGCCGTACGTGACCTTCACCACCAAGTCCAAAACAACTCCCAGGCACAACGGCAACTTTCGCTTGGTGCGCAACCTTGAGGGCGAACGCCCGGTCATCTTGATTCTCATCTGCTGGAATTTTTGCAAATACATAAAACGCGCCATTTGGCTGAGCCGTGGTGAAACCAAGCTGATTCAGGGACTTAACCAGAAAATCGCGACGTTCGTGGTATTGGGCCTTCATGTTCGCTGTATCGGCCACACCGTTTTGTAAGGCATCTGTTGCCGCCGCCATCATTGGCGTGGGTGCAGCGGTCACTAAAGCACCGTGCAGTTTAGCAATTTGTTGCGTCAATGCGGCCGGAGCAGCTAGATACCCAATTCTGTAACCGGTCATGGCAAATGTTTTTGAAACCCCATTGATAACAATGGTTCGCTCGGGCAGAAGTGTCGAAATAGAAGCATGCGGTTGGTCATAAGCCAACTCACAATAAATTTCGTCTGCTAAAACCAATAGTTTATGTTTTTTGATTACGGTCGCCAACGCCTGTAATTGTTCAGCCGTATACGTGACTCCCGTGGGATTGGTTGGATAATTCAACACCAACATTTTTGCACGTGGATGTGCCGCCAACGTAGCCGTCAGTTTTGCTGGCGTTAAAACATAACCGTCTGCCGAGGTATCAACCAGTACCGGCGTCGCACCATCGATCTGCGCGGTTGTAATGTATAACGGAAAGATTGGTGTTGGAATAATCACCTCATCGCCGGCCCCCAGTACAGTCCCCATCGCTGCAGCAATCGCCTCAGTGGCGCCAACTGTGACTAGCACTTCTGTTTGAGGGTCATAATTAACGCGATTTAAATCGGCTAGATATGTACTAATTGCTGCCCGTAACTCCGGCAACCCAGCCGCTGGAGCGTAGTGAGAGCGGTTCTGATTGATTGCAGCAATCGTCGCTTGCTTGACATGATCCGGCGCGTCAAAATCCGGTTCGCCAAGCGTCAACTTCAAAATGCCAGAGATATCTTTGATTTGATTATCAAACTGACGAATCGCTGACGGCACAATTTGATCAAACACGGGACGTGTCATCCTCGCTAATTGAGCTTCTAATTCTGGCATAAACATTCTCCTCTTAGTGAAAGTTGATCTGACCGAACCAATTCAGCATTTCGAAACCTAAGCTAGTCTAAAATCTGTTCTAGTCCAACCTTCAACGTTGTTAATGATGTGACCTTAGCCAAGGCTAACTTGAGCCCGACCATAAACGATTCCCGATCGTAAGTATCTTGACGGATTGTCAACGTTTCGCCAGTGCCACCAAACAGCACTTGCTCATGAGCCAAGTATCCGGGCAAACGCACCGCATGAATGGGGACATCATCGACTGTTCCACCCCGCACGCCTGCCACACTGCTCTCGGTCTGATCAGGCTCCGGTTGGCGTTGACGGCCAGCAGCAATTGCATGTGCAGTCGCAATCGCCGTGCCAGATGGTGCATCACGTTTATCCGCGTGGTGCATTTCAATGATTTCTGCATTCGGGAAATATTTGGCCGCTTCTTTGGCAAACTGAGTTAGTAACACCGCCGATAATCCAAAATTAGGGACAATAAGACCACCTAGATGTGCGGCCTCCGCCTGCCTCTGCAACGATTTAAGCTGCACCTCCGTTAAACCACTTGTGCCAATCAGTGGGGCCAGTCCGCACCCTAACGCAATTTCAACATTATGCTCGACAGCATTCGGAGTAGTGAAATCCAACCAAACGTCGGCTTCAGGAATTGCTTCTTTTGTTGTAGCAACCACTACTTGGTGAGGCAGCCGGGCCTTATCTTGATCGTTAACTGTCGCATGCGGATCGAATACGCCGACTAACTCAAAGCGCTCATCAGCTAAAATGGTCTGACAGCTGGCTGCGCCCATGTTGCCGCGAAATCCAGCAACAATGACCCGTATTTTTTGCTCTGCCATTTTTACAATGCCTCCGTACTTTCTGGTTCATTGGCTTCCGCTAACGGAATGTCACGCAATTCGTGCACACCTAAATGTTGTGCTAAAGTCGCTTGCTCATCAGCGTTTAACGGCACAATTGGTAGCCGTGTCTGCCCAACGCTAAGCCCCTGAGCGTTTAACACCGCCTTGACTGGTGACGGCGACGGATACATGAATAACGCAGCCATCTTTGGCATCAGGTCACGTTGAATCTGACCAGCCAAAGCAACGTTTCCTTGCTCCAAAGCATCGTATTCCTGGCGCATTGCCGGTCCGTACACGTGGCTGGCAACAGAGATCACGCCAGTACCACCGAGTGCCTTGACTAATAAGGCTTGCGCATCTTCGCCACTATACACGGCAAATCCACGAGGTGCCTCACTAATCAACGCTGCCAAATCCGCGTCACTGCCACACTGTTTCACACCAGTGATGTTAGGCAATTTCGCCAACTGTAGGATTGTTTCATTGGTCATATTTACGCCTGTTCGGCCAGGAATATTGTAAATAACAATGGGCTTAGTTGCCGCGTTCGCAACTGCTGTATAGTGGGCAATCATCCCCCGTTGATTTGGTTTGTTGTAATAAGGAACCACGACTAATGTGGCATCGATGCCCTCAATCGCATCAACTTCTTGATTGAACGCGACTGTGGCGGAAGTATTATTACTGCCTGTGCCAGCAATGACAACACCACGACCCGCAACAATCTCAGCAAACCGTGTATATAATTCAATCTTTTCATCGTGAGTCAACGTTGGTGTTTCCCCAGTTGTGCCGCCAATTACAAAACCGCGTGAACCACTGGCAAGTAACAGGTTCGTTAAACGGGTCAAAGCGTCAAAATCAATGTGATCATCTTCAGTAAATGGTGTGATGATTGCAGTTAATAAATCATTTTGTTCAAACATATAAATTCCCTCCCATCGACACCGACCAGTTATTTTCAGTGTCGCAACGTTATGCTTGCATCCGATTTTCTAAAAACTCGGTAATGGCAATAACACCTTTGCCAATTGCAGATTCATCCGGTTTCATGTTGGCTGAATGTAGTGGTGCGTGGCCGTCAACGCCTAGCCAAAACATTGTGCCCGGAAATTGATGGAGCATGTAGCCGAAATCCTCACCGGTCATTGCCGGTGCCGTTTCTACAAACGTGACATCAGGTGACTGCTTCATAAATTGAATAAACGGCACGGTTAATTTTGGATCATTCTCAACGGGCAAATATCCACCCTGATTGAATCCGACATTAACTTCACAATCGAAACTGACCGCAATACCATTCGCAATCGCCTGCAAACGCTGATCAATGTGTTCAATCATTTTTTGCGTCAGACCGCGAATCGTACCCTCCAGACGGGCCGTGCCAGCAATCACGTTGCGGATACTGCCTGCCTGAAGTTTGCCAAACGTCACAACGCCACCCTCAATGGGATCCACGCTACGTGAAACAATCGTTTGTGCCTGCATGATGAAACTGGCGCAGGCAACCACCATGTCATTAGCTAAATGCGGATAAGCCGCATGACCACCCTTACCGATGAAATCAACGTTAATTTCGGTTGTGCCAGCAAACAGCGTGCCATTACGGCAGCCAATCACACCAGCTGGTAATTCTGGATTCACGTGCAGACCGTAAAACTCATCTGGTCTCCATTCACCGGTAAATGCTCCGGCTTCATACGCCAGTTTCCCGCCATTATCGTTTTCTTCAGCTGGTTGAAAGAAAAATAACAAATCATCTTTTGGTTGGTGTTCAGTGAAATAATTAAGAACCCCCAGTGCCACCGTCATGTGGATGTCATGCCCGCATGCATGCATTTTACCGGGATGTGTTGACGCATAAGGTAATCCAGTGGCTTCGGTTATAGGCAGTGCGTCAATGTCGGTCCGATAACCAATGCAACGTTTGGGCTCACTGCCATGAACTTTAACCATTAGTGCAGTCGGTAAACTTGATATTCCGTGAATCGTCACCCATTGCTGTGGCATCCCCGCAATCACTTGACGTAAATAAGCAGATGTTTCCTTCTCATGGAGTGCGAGTTCTGGAATCTGATGCAAGTGACGGCGAATATGAATCAAATCTAATGTTTCGGCCATGAAATACCCGCTTTCTGATAACAAAGATTCTACAGATCACGTAATGAATCTTGCAATCCTGTTTTCGATTTAGTCTTTGCATCTTTAACTTTGATCACCTTGGCTGGCACGCCTGCGACAACACTATTGGCCGGCACATCCTGTGTGACCACTGCACCGGCGCCAACCACTGCATTAGCGCCAACATGAATGCCTTCAATCACCACCGCATTGGCACCAATCAACACGTTATCGTCAACGCGTACCGGTTGCGCTGAAGCAGGCTCGATCACGCCGGCCAACACAGCCCCAGCGCCGATGTGACAGTGCTGACCAACAATTGCGCGGCCACCAAGCACCGCACCCATGTCAATCATCGAATCCGCCCCAACTTCAGCCCCAATATTAATAAGCGCGCCCATCATGACCACCGCATGGTCCCCAATCACAACTTGATCACGAATAATTGCGCCGGGTTCAATGCGAGCATTGACCTCCCGTGCGTCCAACAAGGGAACAGCAGAATTAGTTGCGTTGCTTTCAATGTGCGTTTGCGTAATCTCATTTTGATGCTCATTGAGAAATGCTTTTACGACCGGCCAATTACCAAATAAGGTTCCTGTGTGCACTTCCATAAACGCTTCAATTCCTTCCGGCACTGACAATTCACGTAAATTTCGACCACTAATCATCGCTTTAACCGGTGTCCGTTTTTTGGCTGTCGCAATTGTTTGAATAATTTCCGTCGCATCTAACTCTGCCATTGGCTTTCTCCTCATTTGTTTCTTATTACTCAGATTTATCCGGGACTGTCGCACTCTCCACCAACTCCTCATCCACCCTGATCATGTCATCGTATGTTTCACGTCGGCCAACCACATTGGCTTCCTTATGACCGATGAAAAA
>DMZB01000213.1 GCA_003482405.1 Lactobacillus sp.
CAATAAAAAGGCTACTAGCAGATATTTGAGCATCCTTTTGATGAAAACAATTATGGAGGCAATGTCATGAAAGCATTTGGTTACAAAACCAGTGGAGCACCGGCCGACGTATTTAAAGAAGTCGAGGTGTCAACGCCAACTTTAGAAGAAAACGATGTGTTAATCGATGTCACTGCGTTCGGGCTCAACCACGCAGACGCGTTTCGCCGTGAAGGATACGGTGAGGGTTCATTACTGATTCCCGGATTCGATGTTGCAGGCATTGTTCACGCAGTTGGTAGTGAAGTGCATGCGCTTGTTGTAGGCGATCCAGTTGTCGCCCACGTAGAAGGCGCCGGTTATGCGGAACAAGTTGCGGCTCCTGTTCAAACGACGGTCAAATTACCGACTGGCTTTCCTATTGCTGATGCTGCCGGGTTGCCAACCGTGGCAGTCACTGGCTACAACGCACTCACAGCGTTTGGACAGGTCGAAGCGGGACAGACGGTTGCCATTTTAGGCGCCAGTGGTGGTATTGGGTCAATCGCGATTCAGTTTGCCAAACAACTTGGTGCGAGTCGTGTGATTGGCATTGCGCGTGAGGAAGATTTGGACTATGTACGTCAGCTTGGTGCGGATGACGTTGCGACGTATCAACAGGTGACTGAAGAAGAACAGTTCGCTAATACTGCTGACGTCGTGATCAACGTTAATTATCTGGGCGGACATAGCGATGCAATGATTGCGTTGGCGAAGCTTGGGAGTGTCGTCGCTACGGTTGGCCGTGCTAATGCGGATACTGATAAGCCTAACGTGGAGATGGTTCACATTCACCCACTTGGCAGTAGTGCCGTGCACTCAGCGATGCAGGGATTGAAGCAACTGATTGATTCCGGCACACTTTCGGTTCGTATTGCGCGGCGTTTTCCGTTTACCTTGGCCGGCGTGATTGCGGCTAGCGAACTGAACGAAAACGGGCACACAGATGGCCGAATCATTGTTGATAAAGCAGCTAAATAGAATAAATTGAGAGCAGAACGTTGCGATGACTTAGCCGTTGAGAAAGGCAGTTATGCGGCGTTCTGCTTTTTTGTATATCCACAGTAAAGTTAGTCCGATAGGCGTGTCGGCTAGCTTATGGTAAAATACCAACAACACAGAATACTTTAAAATACGAAGCTGTGTGGGGAGAACATACTGAACAAAACTAAGTGAGGAGCGTGAGAGAGTTGACAGAAGCAATGTTAGAAGTCAAAAACTTGAACAAGTCATTTGGCCGTAAACAGGTTTTGCATAAAATTTCGTTTTCATGTGCACCTGGTCGAATCGTTGGTTTGGTTGGGGCAAACGGAGCTGGTAAGACTACGATTATGAAGGCCGTGCTAAGCCTGACATCGTCAACGGGGGATATCACGATCGATGGCCAGAAGAGTACGTTTGATCAACATCAAGTATTGGATGAAGTTGGTGCACTGATTGAATACCCGGGCCTTTATCCATATATGAGTGGGCGCGATAATTTGAAGTTGTTTGCACTGAGTGGCAAACAGCAAGACATTCAAAGCGTGATTGACGCCCTCCATATGGGTGACTATATTGATACAAAAGCACGAAGTTATTCTTTGGGGATGAAGCAAAAGCTTGGGATTGCGATGGCATTTTTAAATGATCCTAAGCTTGTTATTCTTGATGAACCTATGAATGGGCTTGATCCACAGGCAACTAAAGAGTTGCGGGATCTCATTGTTGCCAAACGTGATGCAGGTGTCACTTTCTTGATTTCTAGCCATATTTTAAGCGAACTTCAAAAGTTGGCCGAGGATCTGATAATTATTGATCACGGAAAAATTGTCCAGGAAACGACAATGGATGCACTATTGGAAGCTAACAATCACTTTGTTGTCGTGTCAACGACTGATGATGACAAGGCCAAACAGGTTTTGACAGATGCTGGTTATAAATTAGTGGAAGGTGACGAAGTTAAAATTCAAACAAAAACTGATGATGCCGTCGCTGATGTATTAAAAACACTAACTGATCAGCAGGTTACTGTCACTGATGTCAAACATGAAGATGAGGATCTGGAAGGATCTGTGTTGAAATTGCTTGAGTCAGACGACCAGAAATAGGGGGCATCACTATGTGGACGTTATATAAACAGGAATCATTTAAATTACTAAAAAAGAAAAGTACTCTGTGGGTCTCAATTGTCTTGGCATTGATTGTGTTTGGATTTGCTTTGACGAGCCGGTTGCAGCCAAAATATTTCTCGGCTTCTGGTTTGTTTGCATCAAACTTCGGTGCGACAACATTTATCATGTTTTTCTTGATTGCCGCTGCGGCATCAATTATCACTATGGAATTCCAGTATGGAACCATTAAAACGGTTGTATCACAACGTTACTCACGTAGTTCGATTTTAATTAGTAAGTGGTTAGTGATTTTGACTTATTCACTGTACATGTACATCATGACGGGTGTTTTAACGCTGATTGCTAAATTTATTTTTGTGAATAGCAAGTTTTCATTAACAGATGCTGGCTATAATAATAAAATTTGGCAGGATTGGCTGGCTAATTTAGGTGCTGGATTACTGACATTGTGGTTGCTGATTAGTTTAGTGTTTCTCCTGGCAACGTTGTTTAAAAGCTCTGCAGTTGCAATTTCAGTTGGTATTTTAGGATACTTCGTTCTAAATATTGTAAGTAGCATTATGTTTATTTTGATTCACAGTCATGAATGGCTAAAGTGGAACCCGATTAACTTTTTGAACTACGCTTCACAAATTGTTGAGCCAAGTTTATCAAAGATGACGCGATTGTCAGATACACAATTACTGTGGGGGAACATTGGTTATATCGCTGTATTCCTTTGCATTGGATTGTTACTATTCAGAAAACGTAATGTATAGCATCATTAAAAAAGTACTCGTGCTTTGGGCTTCACCCAAAAACATGAGTACTTTTTTAATATCGACGATGATGTTTAGTGGAATTGCATCCCGCCATCAACTTCAATGGTTTGTCCCGTGATGTAATCAGAATCTGGACCGGCCAGGAATGCAACGGCGGCAGCGACATCTTCAGGTTCAGACAAACGGCCGAGTGTAATGTCCTTTGCAAATGTTTGCATGCCCCATTCGTCATCTTTGCCAGCATTTTGACCAACTTGGTGGGCGATATCCATCATCATTGGCGTCTTCACAATTCCAGGTGCATAAGCATTCACGGTAATATTATCCTTAGCCAAATCTCGTGCGGCAACTTGGGTAATCCCCCGAACAGCAAACTTAGTCCCACTGTAAAGCGCAAGATTTGGATTACCAACGACACCAGCCTGAGATGTGGCGTTGATGATTTTACCGCCATGGCCGAGGTCTTTAAATGTTTTAATTGCTGCCTGAATGCCCCATAAATCACCCGCTACATTGACGTGATAGACGGTGTCAAACTGTTCCGGCGTGATTGTCTCAATCGGAGTTGTTGGGCCGAGACCGGCGTTGTTAACCAGAACATCAAAGCCGCCTAATTGCTTTGCAACATTGGCAGTCGTATCGGAAAACTCATCTCTATTGGCGACGTCAAGCTTCACGGCAATTGCTTGGCCGCCAGTTTCGTTCACACTGTCAGCGACCGTTTTTGCACGTTCAAGGTTCAGATCTGCTACAGCAACTGCAAACCCGTCTTTGGCAAGTCGTTTAACAATGGCTTCTCCAATTCCTTGCGCACCACCTGTGACTAACGCTACTTTTGCTGTCATGCTATGTTCCTCCTTTGAAGTTATGAACCACATTCAGAATAATGACTGTTTACTTAAAATACAATTATTTTGATGCGTGACGTAATGTTTACAAATAAACCAGGATGGATGAAAATGTGATTGGTATTACGACAAAAATTTCGTAAATTTTGACGAGTCAGGATTGGATGAAACAATGAACAAAAGTCGTGTTGAAGCATTTATCGATGCTATCATTGCTATCGTGCTAACGGTATTGATTCTAGAAATTAAAGTACCGAATGAACCTAGTCTCAAGCTATTTTTCGGCGAGTGGCGAATGGCGTTTTCATATCTGATGACTTTTATTTTGGTCATGTTTAGCTGGTATGTTCAGCATGGGATGTTTTTGAGAATCAAACGGGTTCAACTAGGTGGCTTTATCGGTGTTTGTGTTTGGCTATTTGTGCTCTCGTTCTTGCCGGTGACCACAGCATTCGTTGGGCGGTTTCCACGGTATTGGGGTGCAGAACTCGTTTATCTGATTACTGGATTGATATGGTTATTTTCGGCCCAATTTATGTCATGGTTGATTATTCGTGAGAACCAGGATGTCCCTGAAATGAAGGAGTTTGTCAAACGACAGGCAGGATCGGTAATGCTTTGGAGCAACATTGCTTGGACAATCTTCGCGTCTGCCGCCATCTTTGTAGTGCCCGAAGTTGGCGTGTTGACGCCCGTCGTGACTGTTATTATTCAGGTGTTTTCAAATCAGCATCGTAACCGACAGTTGCGACGCACGGAGACAGATGACTAAGTTTCTGTTGCAATGCCTGTTTATGAGTGGTAAATTACAAATCAAGGAAAAAACGATGAAGGAGGCGTCAATAATGCAATTATTCAAATATAATCAAGTTCTTGGCGCTATCCAAAGCACAACAACAACCTCAACCACTATGCCGTGGCTGAGGCTTTTGTGATTGCATAATTATCACAAAGCGGTCAGTCGGGATGCCTGAAAATGGGCATTGAGGCTGGCCGTTTTTTATTTAAGAAGAGTGATGCTGAAGTCCGGTAGAAGCCGAGCAATAACGTAAAAGTGACAACGCACAAGTGGTCTTTGCTTGTGGGTCGACAGTTTTGGGTTATGCACAGGCTTCTGG
>DMZB01000135.1 GCA_003482405.1 Lactobacillus sp.
ATGGTACCTGACGAAACCGTTGTTTTGATGGTTTCTCATGATGGGTATATCAAACGTAGTTCACCACGTTCTTATCAGGCCTCGTCTGAAAATGACAATGGTTTGGAAGAGGAGGATTATCCGATCCTGCTTAAACAGGTCTCAACACTCGATCATTTGTTTATGTTCACCAGTAAGGGGAACATGATCTACCGACCGATTCATGAAGTGACGGATGCGCGTTGGAAGGATACCGGCGAACACATTTCTCAATCCATTGGCTTAGCTGATGACGAAGAATTGATTGGGGCATACACATTCAGTAGTTTAAATGAATCTGGTAACTTTGTGGTTGCCACAGCGCATGGCTTGATCAAGCAAACAGCCTTTATGGATCTGCTTCCTGGGCGGACCTACAAAAAACGGGCGAGCGTTTTTGAAAAGTTTAAACAGACCGATGATCAGGTTGTCGACATTGATTATATTGATCAAGCAAAGCCGCTTACGGTGATGTTGATGTCACGGCATGGCCTTGGCCTTCGCTATGACTTAGCAGAAGTACCGACAAATGGTGCGCGTACTAGCGGGGCTAAATCCATGGACCTGCGTGGCGATGATGTGGTGGTCAATATGCAACTTGTTGAGGATAGCGATGATGCGATCATTGTGACTCAACGTGGTGCACTTAAGAAAATGGCCATTACGGAAGTACCGGTAACTAGCCGAGCACGGAAAGGAGTTCTGTGCTTAAGAGAACTCAAGGCCAATCCACACGAGATCGTGGCCTTTATTAGAGTGGCTCACGATAGCGTTTCGCCTGTTGAGGTGGTTACTAGTCGGGGCATTCGGCACGATATATTACCAGCCGAACATGAACGTAATGCCCGGTATTCAAATGGTTCGTTTGTGATTGATATCGATACGGAAGGGATTCCAACTTCTCTACGTCACAAAGAACAGACGCTGATGCTAAACTAGCCAAGCTTTAATTAGTGTGGTTTTAAGTAAAAAATTTAATACGTATAGGTATACCACCGTATATAAAGCATTTCGCACGGATCGTTTAACAACGATTCAGTGAGAATGCTTTTTTGCGTGCATTTATGACTTCGTCAGCGTGGCATTTTCGTTGCATTGCGCCTGTGAAATGCGTATTATTGACCCGTACCAATGCATTTAGAATCATGATTAATAAATAAGCATCTAATTATTAAAAAATAGTCGAGAATACAGTTTTAATGCTTGCACAAACAGAGTTTCATTGCGTACAATTATAGTATCGAAAAGTTTTTGTTTATACTAGATGATAATTTTGAAAGGCGGCTGGACAATGAAGAATAAACAAGAGACCATTTTTTCTTCCAAAACGTTAACCTATTTTTTACAACTAGCTGAAACGATGAACTATACTCAGGCAGCACAGATCTTAGGCATTACGCAGCCTGCGTTAACACAACAAATTAAGAAGTTGGAGCGTACAGTTGGCGCGCCATTATTTTATTCAGTCGGTAAAAAATTACGGCTGTCTGAGGCTGGTACAACGATGCTTGGGGCCACACACGAAATTTATGAAGTGTTGAACCAAGCAACAGACGAAATTCAGCAATCTACCTCAGCCGAATCCGGTGAAATCAACATTGGTTTACTGGCTTCCGTTGAATATTCCGTATTTGAAGATTTTGCGATTCAATACTACAAGGACAATCCTGATGTCACCATCAATTTTCACATGCTGACACGAAAAGAAATTTGGGATCGTCTGGAGAATAACCGAATTGATCTGGCAATCATGTACTTGCCAGATGACAGCATTAAAAACTGGAAGCCATATCGTTCTAAAAAAATTATCACTGAGGACTTACTGTTTATCCATAACGATGAAAAGATGGCCAAACGTAAGAAAATCCGTTTGAAGGACACCCTAAACAACGTCTGGGTGACCTATCCACGGGAGTATTATTTAGACCAAGTGCTGCGTGAAAACTACAAGAACGCCATGGTTGACTTGCCAAATGCGGTGGCCCGCTTCACGACACCGGACCAAATTTATCAGTTCAGTTCTGAAACTGGTGCCTACACAGCGCTGCCAAATAGTTATATTATTGCTAAAGGGGCAGATAGCAATTTGAAGGCAGCACAATTTGAACCCGGAATTAAATTTGACTTAGCGTTCGTTTTCCGTAAAGATAAAGATGAGATTCCACGTGTTGGTCGATTATTGGACGCTTTTGATGCTTATCTGGCAGCTGATGATTACATTTCACGGTTGACTCAAATCCATGATCAAAAATATGGCGTAACACGTCATGATGAAGGAGCAGAAAAGTAATGAGTAAGGAACTGGTTTTTGGACACCAAAGTCCTGATACAGACGCAATCGTTGCAGCGAAGGCATATTCATACTTACAGAACAAATTAGGCTTTGATACTGAAGCAGTCGCTTTGGGCGAACCTAACGAAGAAACACAATTTGTATTGAACTATTTTGACGAACCAACACCACGGGTCATTACTAAGGCCAGTGACGAAGTCGATTCAGTTATGCTCGTGGATCACAATGAGCATCAACAAAGTGTTTCTGATATCGAAGACGTGACGGTTACCCACGTGGTTGACCATCACCGGATTGCAAACTTCTCAACGTCATCCCCATTGTTTTACCGTGCAGAACCAGTTGGTTGTACCAGCACGATTCTGATGAAGATGTTTGATGAATACAAAATTGAAATCCCAGCGCAATTAGCAGGATTAATGTTGTCTGCAATCATTTCAGACACTTTGTTATTGAAGTCACCAACGACCACTGATGACGATAAGGCCGCGGTCATTGCCTTAGCGGAAATCGCTGACGTTGATTACAAGGCCTATGGTTTAGAAGAACTTAAAGCAGGGACAAACCTGTCATCTAAGAGTGAAGCCGAATTGATCGAACAGGATGCTAAATCCTTTGAAATGGGTGGCAAAAACATTCGCATCGATCAAATCAACACGGTTGACCTAGACGAAGTCTTTGCCCGTCAAGACAAGTTAGAAGCTGCCATGGCAGCTGACGCAAAGGAAAAGGGCTATGATTTGTTCTTGGTTCTGGTCACTAACATCTTAGACAGTGATTCACGGTTGCTCGTTTGGGGTGAACCAACCGATGTTGTTGAAAAGGCGTTTAACACGACACTGACCAACAACACGGCCAGCCTGCCAGGTGTCGTTTCACGTAAGA
>DMZB01000032.1 GCA_003482405.1 Lactobacillus sp.
ACGGTGAAGGAAGGGTTGAATTATTGCGAGTTGGCGTTTTTGAAGTTGGTCGCAGTTGGCAGGCGGCTGCAAGCAAACTACCTGCATATCGGCATAACTTTTTTAACATGAATATGGCTAAAACCGCGGCAATGGACCTCGAAAATATCGATGCCGTGATGCAAGATCCTAATATGATTCGTAATCCCCTCAAGATTCGCGCTGTCAGCAAAAATGCCCGTGCCATTATCGGTGTTCAACATGATTATGGCAGCTTTGCCGAATATATGTGGGCCTTTGTCGATGAAGTTCCGCACACAAAAGAGTACGAAACCCGTGATGAGGTAGAAACGAGCACTCCGTTTGCAGGCAAAGTTGCTAAAGATATGAAAAAACACGGCTTTACGTTTGTGGGTCCGACGGTAACCTACATGTTTATGAAGGCTTGCGGCATGATTCAAGATCAGGTCTGGGACAGCTAATTTAATTGCTGCGCTCAAGTTTATAAACCGCATGAACTTCAAAATTTGCATTTCGAAATCTGTATTTCGATATTAAATTATAGAACACGTAACACTAAAAAACGTAATCATCACGCGAGGGTTAGCCTTGTCCATGATGGTTACGTTTTTCTGTGCAATGTGTTTATTTACGCGGCGTTTTGTTCCATGTAGGTTAAATACCGCCTAATCATTTAAACCAAAGAAGCGGTAAAACGGTGCTAACCAGTGTCGATTTAAATGTCCCAGTCGTTTTAGGGAATCGGCTGTTTGAGACTGTGGACTAACCTTTAAGGCACTTTGGCGTGACCTTGGTAAATCAATACTATTAAACGAATGTGGGGTTAGACGAACCGTATAAGCTGTGTGCCCGTTAATCACTTGAATAACCTGAGCTTTGGACGAATCGTTACTAAGCAACAAATTAACGACGCTCTTCTGCTGCAAAATTGCTGTATGGGCAATGTGTGGTTGATTTGTACGTGATGCAACACTGACTGTACCTGGTTGACTATCACAACTAACGCGTTTCAAAACATAATAGGCGGGGTTAATCACGACACGTTCTTGTTTCGTTCCCGCATGTAAGACGTTAATTGGTGCACTGCAGGGATTGCTGACGGCATGTGTCGGGCCGCCGCGGCCATTTAAAACGAGATTCCAATCAATATAGCCCTGAACATGGTGTTCATAATCATGAATAATATCGTAACCATAACGGGCGGCCGGTGTCCAGCTGTGCAACCATGTACCGCGTTCCTGCGTAGCTTCTGTCGCAATTATTTGTTGGCGTGGTTGTTGCTGATGAAACCGATCAAGGTTAGGAAAATTGTCATCCCAGGTTGGTTGACCGCTGAGATTACCTAAACTCATCTGAGGATCTAAGTTGGCAGCGTACCAGTGAACACCAACACCGCAGACATATTTTTGGACCTCACGATGTGCATAAAAAGCGTTGGTCCAATCATTGAAGCCCATCATTACCGGTTGTGTTTGATTACTTTTAACGTAATCCCAAACCAGTATGTGGGTTTTTAAGTGAGCGACTCTTAGTTGTGGACCCAAATAATCAGTAATAAATTTGGCGGCCGCATCCGGTGTCCACGTCATGGCTTCCCAAGCTGAACTGCCTTGCAACTCATTTTGTAAGGACAGCGTTTTGATGTTGACCCCACGTTGCTTTTGGGCGCGGACATAATCGACGAGGTAGGCGGCGTACGCCTTCATCTGTGAGGACCGCAAACTGTTGTTGCTCAAGAAATTGTGACCAGCGCGCTGTTGGCTGACTTTCATCCATGCCGGTGGTGCCCACGGTGCAGCCATAATCCGAAGATTGGGGGAATGGCGCAGGATAGCCTTTAAAACGGGGGTAACGTGCACATCATCGGGTTTCAAACTGAAAGAAAATCCGTTAGGCGTAGCTGCCGTCCGTTTTGTGCGTGTTGCATAGGTGTAGGCAAACGTCGAAAAGTCAGAGGATCCAATCGTGAGCCGTAAATTTGTGTATTGCGCGCCGTGTTGACCAAAGTAAGCTCTTAAAATTTTTTGTCTAGTTTGCGGGTGACTGGCCATGAGGACACTGGCCGCGCTATCAGTTAAAGCGCCGCCGACACCCGTAAAAGTTTGTCTATGCACATGAGGGAGTACTTGAATGTAAGCATGCGCGTCATTAACTGAATGTAAAGGGTGGCCTGTGAGGCTGTGTGACCGATCATGTTGTCCAGCTTTATTAGTTGTGAAAAGAATGGCCCGATTTGTAGAAGCGGACTGTTTTTCTGTTGTTGCCAACACGGCCGTTGCAGGCAGATCAATTAGCAGGAGCGCGCACAAACAGAGACTCATGAACTTCATTAACTTGAACTGTGACCGCATTCTTTCACCTCCCCAATGACCACATTTAGTATAGCATGTGCTGCGATTTCAGAAGAGGATACAAGGGGTTTAACTGGTAGGTTGGCATCAAAAAAGGTATGGTGAATGTGGATTAATTATTAGGAGGCCTGTGCATATGAAAACAGTCACAATTGATCAACACACATTACCAGCCATCGGGTTGGGCACCTGGCATCTAGGTGATTCAGCAGCCACTCGATCACGCGAAATTGATGCCTTAAACGCTGGTTTAGACGCTGGTGCAACGGTAATCGATACAGCAGAAATGTATGGTAATGGCCGGTCAGAACGTTTAATTGGCGAAGCCATCAGCAAGCGCAAACGAGATGAACTGTACCTAATTTCTAAAGTACTTCCTGAAAATGCCAGTGCCCAACAATTACCGCGTAGTTTGGACCGTTCCTTGAAAGCATTAAACATCGATTACCTAGATTTATATTTACTTCATTGGCGTGGCAGCGTGCCATTATCGGAGACTGTGACTGCTTTAGAGGATGCCAAACGTGCCGGAAAAATTAGGGCGTGGGGGGTATCAAACTTCGACGTCGACGACATGGAAGATTTGCTGACTGTTCCAAATGGAAATCACGTTGCGGCGAATGAAGTGTTGGTTAACCTACAAAACCGGGGCACGCTGTTTGACCTGTTACCATGGCATCAAGCACACAACATTCCCACAATTGCTTATTCGCCGATTGCACAAGGCGACACATTGGGCGCTAATCTGCTGGCTAATGCGACGCTTAAACAGGTTGCAGCGGCTCATCAAACTTCAGTGTTTGCTATCATGTTGGCCTGGGTCATTCAACTGCCACAAGTTATGGCTATTCCCGAATCCGGAACCATCGCACATGCGACCGAAAACGTGCACACAATAAATCTACAATTAACTCAGTCAGAGTTGCAGGCGATTACGAAAGCCTTTCCGACACCGACGAAAAAAGAACCCTTGGCAGTCATTTAGGGCCTTGTATAGATTAAAGG
>DMZB01000221.1 GCA_003482405.1 Lactobacillus sp.
CTTGTGATTGTTTTCTTTTTAGCAAAGAATCGTAAACAATATTGGAACACGATTGTGAGTGGATTAGCTCACTTCGGCAACGCTAAACTGATTTTTGTTTTTCTAATCATCGGTGTCTTTACCAAATTGCTGGTTGTCGGCAAGGTTGGACAAGGATTTGTTTGGTTAAGTCTTTTGTTCGGAATGCATGGAGCAGCATTTACAATTCTTGCCTTTGTCGGAACAGCAGTATTTGCTTTAGGATCCGGTGTTCCATTTGCGGCGTTGTTTGCTGCACTGTCAATCTTTTATGTGCCAGGAATTTTAGTTGGTTCCAATCCAGCTATCTTAGCTGGTGCAATTATTGGCGGCGTCTACTGTGGCGATGCTTTTTCACCAAGTTCGCAATTGACAAACGCTACATTGGGTCTTGAAACCAATTCGACAACTGGTCAACCTGCGGATTTGGTTAAAACCCTGAAGCAGAGAATTCCGTGGATTGCGGGAGCCGCAGTTTTGACCATCATCTTACTGGCTGTCTTTGGCGGTCAGGGCGGAACTGCTCATTCTTCAGCAGCTTTAGCAAAGTTTTCTGATCCACGTGGTTTGTGGATGTTAATTCCCATTGTGGTCGTTGTCTACATTTGTGTACGGACTAAGGAAATATTGACTGGTCTTACGTGGGGAGTCGTGGTTGGCACAGTTGTTGGACTGATGACGCAACTCTTTCAATTCTCAGATCGGATTAGTATTGATCCGCATAATCCTACCTTGTTATCTGGCATTTTGTTTGACGGTGTTTATAGCATGGTCGACATTTCATTATTAACGATTTTTCTATACGGTCTGATTGCCATTATGCATGGTAGCGGAGTGGTGAAATTAATCTGCGAATGGATCACAAGTCATAAATTTGTGAGAACCCCTCGGGGAGCCGAACTGACAATTGCAGCGGGTATTGGGTTAGTTAATATCCTGCTTAGTGGTTGTGATCTGCCTGGTATTTTGTTATTCGGCGAAATGTCTGATCGAATTGGTCATGCGGCCCGCATTTCTCCGGAGCGACGGACATATTTAATTATCACGGTTGCAACTTCGTTTACAGGTATTATTCCGATTAACAGTGTGTATGTTATGGGTGTTATTAGTGTCGCAACACAGATGCAGGGCAAGTTTCCATTTCTTCCCGTTCCATCACCGCTGGCAATCTTCACAGCAACATTCTTTAGTTTAATTCTAACTGTAATTTGGCTTTGCTGGGTTATCTTCGGTTGGGGTCGCACGATGGAACCAGAAGCACAAAAAGTTTCAGAAGAGAAGGTTGGTTCAAAACACGTTTCTGCTGTTTAGGATGGTGATGAATGGTGGTTGTCAACAATATGATAGACGTGAAGGTGTTGCAAACAAATCAATTATTTCGGAATTTCGACGTCGAGACATTGCGTGACCTGCTTCAAAATGTTCCCTTACAACAAAGTACTTACACAAGGGATCAAATTATCCTTGAAGAGGGTGCAGAGGTTGAAAGGGTTGGCTTCGTGTTAAAAGGTGCACTATGTGTGACAAATTACACTGCAGAAGGATTCGAACTGAACAATTCGTATTTCTTTGCGAAGGAACTGTTTCCTGAATACCTGGTGTTTACGCGAATGACATCTTTCGTTTATAACCTAGTCTGTTCAGAAAATGCCCAAGTAGTTTGGATGAACGCCAATCAGTTTCGTGACTTGGTTCATCATCACACAGAGCTGTCGCAAGCAATGATTTATTACATGTCTTGTCGTGGTTATCGAGATCAACTGTTGTTGCGTTGTATCGGGTATAAGACGATTCGCGAGCGATTGTCTTTTTGGCTACTTGGCATTCACCAAAAAGATGGTGACTATGTTCCGATTCCATTTTCCCAGCAGATTTTAGCGGATTTAATTCATGTCAGTCGTAGTAGCTTAAACCATGAGTTAAAACAGTTAGCCGAGGAACAAATTGTGACTCACGATGGGCAGTTCTTGCATATTCAAAATCGAGCAGCCCTGAGTGCGTTGTTATAAGTAACATTCAAAAAATTTAAGGAGATGGCGAAATGAGTGATGAAGAGTATGATCTCATAATTATCGGCGGTGGCCCAGGCGGCATGACGGCGGCCATATATGCCGGTCGCGCTGAGTTGAAAACGTTGTTGATTGAAAAAGGTAGCTTCGGTGGTCAAATAACCGACAGCCTAGATGTTGAAAACTTTCCTGGAAGTCCTCATCTCTCTGGTCAGGCATTGATGGACCGGTTTAAAGAACATGTGACGTTGTCTGATTCCGTAAGTTTCTTAACGACACGTGTCAGCGGTATTGACGTTGCGGCAAATCATCGTCGAATCGTTCATACTCGTCGTCGCGGTGATTTCACGGCTCGAGCAGTGATCGTAGATGTTGGTGCAAAGCCGCGGCAACTCGGTATTCCAGGAGAGGCGGAGTTTTCTGGAAATGGTGTTTCATACTGTGCAACTTGCGATGCTGAGTTTTTTAAAGATCAACATGTCTTTGTACTTGGCGCAGGGAATCAAGCAATTGAAAACGCCATTTTGTTGACAAAGTATGCTTCAAAAGTTTCTGTAGCCGTTATGCACGAGGAAGGCGTCTTGGATTGTAATGAAGTTGACCGACGTGAGGCAATGGCTAACGACAAGATCGAGTTCATTTGGAACTCAACGTTATCGTCCATTAATGGTGGTGATTCAGTGACCAGTGTGACGGTTCGCAACGTACTAACAGGCGCTGAGGAGCAAGTGGATGCAACAGGAGTTTTCTCTTTTGTTGGCATGGTTCCGCAAACTGATATTTTACCTGACACGATCTCAAAAGATGTTCACGGATATATCAAAGT
>DMZB01000179.1 GCA_003482405.1 Lactobacillus sp.
CACCGGCACCACGGTTGGTAAAGCCACCGCCACCACCGGCCCCAGTTTGCTGGTCCAAACGTTGGTTAACGCTGGTGTGCAAACGGGGCAGTTGATACTTCAACTGCGCGATTTGAACCTGTAGCTTGGCTTCACGTGTTTGTGCGCGGTTGGCGAAGATGTCTAAAATCAACGCCGTCCGGTCTAACACGGTGGCCTTCGTGGCAGATTCAATGTTACGAATCTGTGAGGCAGTGAGTTCATCGTTAGTCACGATGGTGTGGATGTTTTCGCTGGCGACGATTTCCGCCAGTTCAGTCACTTTTCCTTTACCAAAGTATGTTCCTGGATGTGGCCGTTCCAATTTTTGGCGCACGTCTTCTTTAACAATCATATTATTGGCAGCAACCAGGTTGGCAAGTTCTTCCATCGAGTACTCGAAGTTGCCCCCACCGGAGTTTAGACCGGCAATAATAACTTCTGTAGGTGCAATTGCGGTTTCGTCCAAATGTGTGACCTCTTTTCTAAGCCGAAACTTGTTAATGCTATAAGTATAACATGACTATAAAAGAGCGAGAACACCCCCGCTTTGGGTTATGCACAGTGTCCTTGGGGGTGCGAACGCGTTTCGGCTATGTAATAGGTGAAAAGTTCTTTTCTGGGGGCTTAGATATTTTGTTTTCCGAAACTTTTGCGCACCTAGACCATTCCCCCATTCCATTCGCAAACAAAACTTTTCCACCCAAAGATCACCATCACACAAAATCTAATCCTAACCATAACAAACCTATACCACTAAAAATAAAATTAAAAATAAATTAGCAAAATATATTGACTTTAATCATTCTCTAATCTATTATCGTATCAACTTTTCAAATCATAAGCGTGATCGAAAAGTACATAGCCAGGAATGAATCACCATGGGGTGAATTCCACAAGGAGTGTGGTTGAATGAAAGTTCGTAAAGTTCTCGCAATGGGTGCGGCCGCTACGTTATCAGTGTTGACGTTGGCAGCCTGTGGTAGCAAACAAAGTTCTTCAGGTCACAAAGGGCAATTAAACGTCATGGAAAGTGCCGAAATGCCGACACTGGACCCGTCAATTGCAACCGATGATGTGTCAATGACGGCCTTATCGAACACATTCTCTGGGATTTACCGGATTGGTAAAGATGCGAAGCCAAAGAATGAACTGGCCACAAAGACAACGGAATCTAAGGATGGCTTGCACTGGACATTCAACCTGCGTCATGGCACGAAATGGTCAAACGGCGATCCTGTGACTGCCCAAGACTTTGTGTATTCATGGCAACGCACCAATGATCCAAAGACAGCCTCTCAGTATTCCTATCTGTTTGAGGGCGTGAAAAATGCGGATGCTGTCCAAAGCGGCAAGATGAAGCCGAGTGCATTAGGTATCAAGGCCGATGGCAAGTACAAGCTTTCGGTAACGTTATCGAAACCAATTCCATACTTTAAGTTGTTACTTGGTTTCCCAACCTTCTTCCCACAGGATAAAAAGGTTGTCGAAAAGTATGGTAAGAACTATGGGCAAACGTCCACGCACCAAGTTTATAACGGTCCGTTTAAGGTCCAAGGTTACAAAGGAACAAACTCCAAGTGGGATTGGGCGAAGAACTCGACTTACTGGGATAAAAAGCACGTTAAGTTGAACAAGATCAATTTCCAAGTTGTTAAGGAAAACAGTACGCAACTGAACATGTATAACTCCAAGAAAGCTGACATGACTCAGTTAAGCGGTGACCAAGTCGCTCAATACAAGAACAACAAGAACTACATTTACCGTCCTGGTTCATCCGCAGCTTATGTTGAATTAAACGAAGATAAGGTGCCAGCATTTAAGAACCAAAAGATTCGTGCCGCACTTTCATACGCAATCAGCCGGACACAATTAACAAATAACATTCTGCAGGACGGTTCTAAGCCTGCCAGAACCTTTACACCAGCCAAATTGGCTAAGGATCCAAAGACTGGCGAAGACTTTGCTAAAGAAGCCGAAGTTAAGGGTGCGGTTAAACAGGATTTGACCAAGGCTAAGACACTGCTTAAAGAGGGCGAAAAGGAAGCCGGAATCACAGACTTGAAATTCACCTTAATGGCTGACGACACTGACACAGGTAAGAAGAACGCAGAATTTCTACAGTCTGAATTTCAGAAGTTACCTGGCGTCAAGGTCAGCGTGCAAAACGTCCCTTACAAGACACGTTTGACGCGGTCAGCCGCCCACAACTTCCAAGCAGTCATCACACTTTGGGGTGCTGACTACAACGACCCATACACGTTTGCGCTGTTCACTTCAGACGGGGCCTACAATGATGGTCTTTGGAAGAATGCCACTTACGACCAGAATGTTAAGGATTCAGCAGGTAAGAACGCTTTGAACAAGGAAGCACGGTTCAAGAACCTTATCACTGCTGACCAAACGTTGGTCAAGGATTACGGCATCTTGCCACTGTACACTGGTTCATTCTCCGGCTCAGGTCCATTCTTGCAACGTCCGTACGTCAAGGGCATCATCTACAACTCAGCTGGTATCAACTGGAACTACAAGTATGCTTATGTGAAGTAATTAAATTCAGGTTTTAAAAATAACGGTTGTCGGCTAGTTGCCGAGAATCGTTATTTTTTGACGTATAACGTCACATGATAAGGGGAAAACTACTTCATATTAGAATTTGATTTTGGAACTATTTAAGCTGACTTCGTATGTTGGCTTGAGTTTACCAGTTAAGATATTGTTCACAGTGAAACCAATTAGGGACAGAATTCCGTGGAAGCAAAGATAAATGGCTGGCCATTTATCTTTGCGAGACGATTTCGGAGACCGCGGGGCTTGCGGGCTCCGAATCGAGGTGCAAGACGTTTCTCAGGCTTGGACCGGTCGCATGGAATGGCGTTCCTGATTGGTGGAACGGAGTATATTACATTAATTAATCGGCACTTCTGGGCACAACAAACATTCTATGAGAAAAATGAGAGTATGCTGTATAACTGCATAAAATATAACAGTCACTAAATAGTCTATACCACTAAATTAATTCGACACAGAACTGTAACATACCGTCTCAAACACCATTAAGGTGGGCTTTCAGCCTGCCTTTTTTGTTTGCCCAAACTTTCTAAGCAAAAAATGGGAAAACCGCCGTTGACATTCATTAAATTCTCATTTATTATTCTATTCAAGCTTTTCGAAATAAATAATTTTATTTGCGGAAGGTCACAAATTGTTACCGGGGTAACAAAGGAGCGTGTTTTCCAGCTATAGCAGCTGGCGAGCACAGTAAAAAAGGAGTTGGCGATATGAAGTTGCGAAGAGTATTAGCACTTGCCGCTGTTGCAGGTTTGTCTGCAATTACATTGGCAGCCTGTGGCAACAAAAGTGGTGCTTCTTCACACAAGGGTGTACTGAACTTATCAACGAGTGCTGAAATGCCTGGTTTGGATACATCAAAGGTTACAGATAACTCATCATTGACGGCTTTGTCAAACACGCAGGAAGGGATTTACCGAATCGGTAAAGATTCTAAAGTCCAAAATGCGTTGGCAACAAAGACGACTGAATCAAAAGATGGTTTACACTGGACCTTTAACTTGCGTAAGAACACAAAATGGTCAAACGGTGACAAGGTCACTGCCAAAGATTTCGTTTATTCATGGCGGCGTACCAACGATCCAAAGACAGCGTCACAATACGCATACTTATTTGATGGTGTGAAGAACGCGGATGCCATTCAAGCTAAAAAGGCAGATGTGAAGTCACTTGGTGTTAAGGCAGTTGGCGACTACAAGTTGGAAGTTACACTTGAAAAGCCAATTCCTTACTTCAAGTTGTTACTTGGTTTCCCAATCTTCTTCCCACAAGACCAGAAGGTTGTTGACAAGTACGGTTCCCAATATGGGATGAAAGCCACTAAGCAAGTTTACAACGGACCTTACAAGGTTGAAGGTTGGACTGGTACCAACACTAAGTGGAAATGGGTTAAGAACCAAGACTACTGGGATAAGAGTGCGGTTAAGACAAACACAATTAACTTCCAAGTGGTTAAGGAAGCTAACACACAACTCAACCTTTACAACTCCGGTAAGATTGATATGACTCAATTAACTGGGTCACAAGTGGCTAACTACAAGAACAACAAAGCCTACAAGTACTATCAAGGTTCAACAGCAGCTTACTTGGAATTGAACGAAAAGAAGGTTCCTGCATTTAAGAACCAGAAGATTCGTCAAGCCTTATCTATGGCACTTGACCGTAGCCAACTCGTAAATAACGTGTTGCAAGATGGTTCTAAGGCAGCTACAGGCTTGATTCCAACAAAGCTGGCTAAGAACCCTAAGACGGGGTCTGACTTTGCGAAGGATTCACAAGTTGCTGATGTTACGACACACAACCTGTCGAAGGCTAAGCAGTTATTAAAGGAAGGCGAAAAGGAAGCTGGTATTTCCAACTTAAACTTCACCTTACTTGCTGATGATACTTCGACTGGTAAATCAAACGCTGAATTCTTACAATCACAATTTGAAAAGTTACCTGGGGTTAAGGTTTCTCTTCAAAACGTACCATTTAAGAACCGTTTGACGAAGTCTTCTAACGGTGACTTTGATGCCGTTATCACACTTTGGGGTGCTGACTTCAATGATCCATACACTTACTCATCATTGTTTACATCAGACAATTCTCAAAACAATGGTAAGTGGAGCAACAGCGAATATGACACATTGATCAAGAACTCAGCTAACAAGGATGCTAACAACAAGCAGAAACGTTACCAAGACTTGGTTGATGCTGAAAAAGTTCTGACCAAGGATGTTGGTATCGTGCCACTATACTGGGGCACTGCATCAGGTTCCGGCCCAATGCTTCAAAAGAGCTACGTCAAGGGTCTGATCTACAATTCAGCTGGTGTTAACTTCAACTACAAGTACGTTGACGTTAAGTAGTTACTAAGTTTCACAGGAACAATTTAGAGGGGAACGTGAGGAAAAACCATTTCAATCTGGTTTATCCCCACGTTTTGCTTTAATATGAAGATTAACGATTTTCAGCAAACTCTCATTTGTTTGTTGAAGATCCAGCACTTATTACTTGTCTGGTTTAGATTGTGAGGAAGTAAGTTTATGGCAAAATACCTGCTCAAACGACTGTTTTACCTCATCTTAACGTTATTCCTGATTGCGACCATCACGTTCTTTATGATGAAGTTGCTGCCAGGGACACCATTAAGTAATGAGTCCAAACTGTCGCATTCACAGATTCAGATGATTTACCACACGTATGGGTTGGATAAACCCGTGTGGCAGCAATACCTCATTTACCTGGCCGGCATGGTCCGTGGTAACTTTGGTTTGTCATTTCAGTTCGATAACCAACCGGTTTCTTACTTATTGGCAACCCGGATGCCCGCATCATTTCAGTTAGGGATTCAAGCGATGATTATTGGGGTTCTATTAGGAATCATCGTTGGTGGTGTTGCGGCAATGCGTCGAAACACATGGGTTGATGGCACGATGACGGTCATTTCAATTTTAATGATCTCCATTCCCAGTTTCGTGCTTGCTATCCTGTTACAGTACTACGTTGGTTTGAAGGCTGGTGTCTTTCCAGTCGCTGGTTGGGGGAACTTCTCCTATACCATCCTACCGACGATTGCGCTAGCCGGATCGCCGTTTGCCACGACCGCCCGTTTTATCCGGACGGAAATGGTCGACGTTATGAGTTCTGATTACATTGAATTGGCGAAGGCCAAAGGGTTAACGAGCACAGGGGTGGTTTACCACCATGCGTTACGAAACTCTTTGATTCCGTTGATCACGTTGATTGGACCATTGACGGTTAACTTAATGACTGGTTCGCTGGTTGTTGAAAACATTTTCGCTGTCCCAGGGATTGGGGAACAATTCGTTAAGTCAATTACGACTAACGACTACCCAACCATCATGGGAATCACGATGATGTACTCAGTACTTTTGGTGGTTGTCCTACTGATCACTGATATTGTCTACGGTCTCGTGGACCCTCGAATTCGTCTGCAAGGAGGTCAAAGCTAATGGCTGAAAACGCGAATGTTTCAAATGATGCCTTCGAACCACTTGGTAAAGAAGAGCACCTTGATAATGAAAAAATTGCTGCGCCTTCATTGACCTTCACGCAAGATGCATGGCGGCGTTTGAAGAAGAACAAAGTGGCGTTTGTGTCGATGTGGATTTTAGTGGTCATCTTTGCTTTATCATTGGCAGGTCCGCTGATTTCACCACATCAACCAAATAATGCCCAGCCAGCCTACACCAACTTGCCACCAAAGATTCCGGGTGTTCACATTCCGGGATTAGATGGAACTAAGGCGGTTGACGGTGGCCGTGTGAATGCGTATGCACAACAACACGTTCCGTCAAATAAGTACTGGATTTTAGGGACTGACTACTTAGGCCGTGACCTTCTTTCACGGATCATTGCAGGTACCCGGGTGTCACTAGCCGTTGCGTTGATTGCGACGCTGCTAGATTTGACCGTCGGGGTCGGGTATGGCCTGATCTCGGGATGGCGTGGAGGCAGGACGGATATGATCATGCAACGGATCATTGAAATCTTGTCCTCCGTTCCAAACCTGGTTTACATGATCTTGTTGTTGGTTGTTATGAAAGGGTCGTTATTGTCCATTTCATTGGCGATTGGGATTGCCGGTTGGACCACGATGGCACGTTTGATTCGTGCGGAAGCCCTGACCTTGAAGAGCCAAGAATATATTTTATCCGCACGGACATTGGGTGAAAGTTCATGGAAGATTGCTTGGAAACACTTGATTCCAAACATGAGCTCTGTAATCATTATCCAAACGATGTTTACGATTCCAAGTGCGATCTTCTTCGAAGCGTTCTTGAGTTATATCGGGATTGGGATCAGTTCACCACAAGCTTCCCTCGGGACGTTGATTTCCGACGGGCAGAAGAACTTCCAATTCTTACCATATCAAATGTGGTACCCAGCCATCGTCTTGATTATCTTGATGCTCGCCTTCAACTTACTCGGTGATGGGATGCGCGACGCATTTGATCCAAAGTCGAAACGATAGGAGGGTGGAAATAAATGGAAAAACCAGAAAATGTCATTGAAGTCCGAAATTTGGAAATTGATTTCCACACTTACGCGGGGGAAGTTAAGGCCATCCGTGACGTCAGCTTCGATTTACGTAAGGGTGAAACTTTAGCCATCGTTGGGGAATCTGGTTCTGGTAAGTCGGTCACGACCCGCTCATTAATGGGCCTGTTAGCACCGAACGCCGAGATCAAAAAGGGTTCGATCATGTTCCACGGCGAAGACATCATTAAAAAGTCGGAAAAGGATATGCAACACATTCGTGGTAAGGATATTGCCATGATTTTCCAAGACC
>DMZB01000175.1 GCA_003482405.1 Lactobacillus sp.
AGTTGGGGAGCAGTTTACTATTGGCGTCACCATGTGTTGCAATTTGTCTCATGCAAAACGCCGGTTGGCGTACAGATCGTTTCGACAAGACACACGTAATGACACTCGGCCTTGGCATTCTAATCATGGCGCAGATTGGCCTTATTGTAAGCAACGGAAGCGCCGAACCAACATTATTTATCATAGCTTCAGGATTAATTGCCACCGGAACGGCTATATTTGGCACACCAAACAACACTGTGATTATGCAAAGTGTGCCGATACGTGAACGTGGCATGGCAGGCTCTCTCAATTCACTCATGCGCGAATTTGGTCTCGTCTTAGGTACAAGTTTATCAACAATTACCTTCTATAGTCGTTTGTCGATTATAGCCGATCATCGCGTGACCAGCGCACTGGGACAATCACCAGCAAATATCATCACCGCACAGCGAACTGCATATAGTTTGGGACTAATTCTTCTTATCATTGCTACGACAATCGTTATCATGTCGCAACGACAGAACACATCTAAAAGTGAACCAGCAAGCCACGTCATTCCTGAAGTCAGGGAACATTAAACGCAAACATCAAATACAATCTAGTGGAGGAAAAACACCCATGACAAACTATCTGACCATTGATGGTAAAGAGAATCGTAATCTAGTCATCCCGAACGATTTTGTCACTGTCAGTCACGACAAACGCCAACGTAATGGAGAACCTGTGACTGTTGTCCGTTATCAAAAGAAAGGGCCAGTAACACCGAATAATCCGCATGTCACCATTGTCCTTGGTGATAATCAACGGCTTCTCAGTTACAACAACTTTTCGTTTGAAACGCCTGGCAAATTGCCAAGTAGCAAGCAAGCCGTTAATTTGGCAACACAAGTCTTCCAATCAATCGATTCGGTGTATGCCAGCGGCCTGAGTTTTATGCGTATCGACAACGAGACACGTACCTTCATCAACGATGATGGAAAACTCATTACCACACCAATTATGTGGGTGAAATTTGCTCACAATAATGGTTCATATAATTGGGTTTCAATTGGACCAAACGCCGAAATAGTCGAAGTCGAACGTGAATCACTCTGGGATTTTGGTCAGTGGCGACGTGGCACAGAAGAATGGAACATTGACGACTGGGTACTGGCGCGTGAAGGAAAAGGCCCGCAATTGAAGGCCCCTTCGGCATTGGCGTAAGCAAAAATTGAGAGGTTCTTCGGATAATTCGTTTCACGTGAAACTACGGACACCAAAAAAGCACCCAAAACTGGGTGCTTTTCTTTTTAACTTAACTCTACCAAGCCGGCAACGTGTTGCCCTTGTAGTACTTTTTAAGGTTCTTCTTAGTCGCTTCACTCTGGTAAGCTTTGACAATTTTCTTGTAAGTCGCATTGTGCTTGTTTTTGTTCAGAGTAGAAACAACGTTAATGTAGTCGCCACCCGTCTTCAAATGTTCTTGGTACAGAGAATCCTTGAGTGACAGTTTGGCTGCGGAAGCATAATTCCCGTTAACAACAGCCGCGTCCGCACTCGATAATGAGCGTGCCGTTTGCGAAGCATCAACGGTGGTAAACTTCAACCCTAGACGATTTTCGGTAACGTCCTTGGTCGTGGGCAAACTGGCTTTATCTAGTTTAATTAAGCCAGCACGACGCAAGAGGACAAGCGCCCTAGTTTCGTTGGCGGCATCGTTAGGAATGGCAATTTGGGCACCATGTTTGATGGCCGACAACTTCTTCAGTTTGTTTGAATACAGGGCCAACGGCTGAAAGTACGTGTTACCGATCGCAACAATATTCGTTTTGTGGGCTTTATTCCACGCCGTTTGGAAGTTCAAACTTTGAAAGGCGTTGATGTCAACGCTGTGATCAGACAACGCGGCATTTGGTTGCGTGTAATCAGTGAAGTTAACAATTTTAAGCGTGATGTGATCTTTTTTAGCTGTCTCTTTCCCGACTGCCTTCCAGATTGCGGCATCCTGATCACCAACGACACCGACTTTGACCGTTTTATTGCTGGACTTACCACAACCAGCCAGTGTTAATGCTAATCCAAACGTAATCCCTAAGGCTGCTAACAAACGAACCGATTTTTTCATATACAAAGACCCCTCACTGTTTATATTTACATTTTTGTCATGACTTATTCTGCCAACCACTGGACCAAATCATTGCACATCCTTAAAGACACTAAAAAGCGCTCCCTAAGTCCTAATCGACTTAAGAAGCGCTCACGCACGATACCATTCTTGTTCCAACAACGCTTACACGTTGCTGCTCACTAGCCACAATCCTGTGGCGTGCACAATAATGAGTGCCAGTCATTGTCATCTTACTGATATCCAGCTCGATAACACCAATCACAGGTCATTTTCATGTTGTGACCGGCGACTCCGTTTCACCTGCAGGAGCTCTCTAAACACCATTTACCAACATTACTTTCCTGGTCAATTCGTTTCAATGTTTGATTGACAAAAATATACGCCCATCAATATTAAAAGTCAATGAGAAAGTTTGGTGTTAAAAATATTTAAAATCATCCCAAATTGTCAAATCAAGTG
>DMZB01000073.1 GCA_003482405.1 Lactobacillus sp.
ATTGTTAAAGATAAATTTTCACTGTCGCAGTTTGTTTCAATTAACGGTTATCAACACCTTTTTTATTAGTTTTTCATTTATGAAGAAAGGAACGTATCATGTCAAAAATTGCACAGGTGATCGTCGATGTACCCACCATGCAAACAAATCGGCCCTATTCGTATTTGGTACCGGCCGCTTTAAGCGATGCTGTTCAACCAGGTATGCGCGTTGCTGTTCCTTTTGGACAGGGTCATCGACAGGTTGGTGGCATGGTCGTTGATGTCACAAACGGCACCGACGCCACCAGTGCGTTTACTGGTCAGCTAAAGCCATTGACAGATTTACTGGACTTAGCACCAGTACTAAACGATGAATTATTGGAAATGAGCGATTGGCTGGCACAACAGACGTTTGCATTTCGAATTTCGACGATTCAAACCATGCTGCCGGCGGCGCTAAAAACTAAAAGCCATAAATTATTAATTGCAGATGCACCCATTGATGATCCGAAATTAGCTGCATTATTCGACGATCACCATGAATTGGATTATTCAACAGCTAATTTAACGGACATTCAAATCGATCAGTTGGCACGGCTCCAACGCCAGCAGCTGATTCACGTTGATTATCAGGTTGCCAATCGTGCCCATGTAAAAACGGTGACGTGGGTACAATCGGCACTGAATGTGGAACAAATTCCGGAAGTCCGTCAGAGCATTCGGCCCAACGCGACTAAACAGTTGCGCGTCCTTGATCGGTTAGCTGAGTTACAGCAGGCACAGCCGTTGTCAAGCATACTGACCGATGAACGGCTGACACGTAGCGATTTTACGGCAGCAGCCAAGAAGGGCTGGGTCACGCTCACACAAAGAGAAACCTACCGTGATCCATATGCAGATCATCAGATTTTAAAATCACAGCCAATGAAGCTTCAGCCGGATCAACAAACGGCAGTAAATGCCATTGTGAACGCCGTAGATGAGTCACGCCCGGAAACTTTTCTTTTGCAGGGGGTCACCGGTTCTGGAAAGACGGAAGTTTACTTGCAGAGTATTGCAGCCGCATTAGCTCAGCACAAAACGGCGCTTATGTTGGTACCCGAAATTGCTTTGACACCGCAAATGGTCAACCGAGTCAAAGGCCGGTTTGGTTATCAAGTTGCCGTTTTGCACAGCGGTTTGAGTGCTGGCGAAAGATATGATGAATGGCGAAGAATCGAGCGTCACGAGGCCTCAGTTGTCGTAGGGGCGCGGTCGGCCGCGTTTGCACCACTGACCAATATTGGACTCATCGTCATGGATGAAGAACATGAGACAAGCTACAAACAAGAGGACAATCCCCGTTATCATGCTCGTGATGTCCTCTTGTGGCGTGCGAAACGACACCATGCACCCGTAGTTTTAGGCTCAGCGACCCCGTCATTAGAGAGTCGGGCACGGGCCGAACGTCATGTGTATACGCGCTTGTCGTTGCCACACCGGATCAATCAGCAGCCGTTACCGCCTGTTACGATCGTTGATATGCGTGAACAGTTAAAGACACACACGGAAAGCAATTTTTCGACACCGCTACTAACTGCACTTAAAGAACGGTTGGAACGCCATGAACAGAGTGTGTTGATGCTCAATCGGCGCGGCTTTTCATCGTTTGTCATGTGCCGGGATTGTGGCTTTGTCTTGAAGTGTCCGAATTGTGATATTTCTTTGGTTTTACACATGGATACACACACCATGAAGTGCCACTATTGTGGTCATGAAGAAGCGATACCACGCATTTGTCGAAATTGTCATAGCAAGCGGATCAGCTATTACGGTTCAGGCACTGAAAAAGTTGCCGCGGAATTGAACAGTTTATTACCGGATGCCCGAATTATCCGGATGGACGTCGATACCACGCGCCGCAAGGGGATGCATGAAAAATTACTCAGTGCATTTGGCAATCACGAAGCCGATATTTTGCTAGGCACACAAATGATTGCCAAGGGATTGGATTACCCGGACGTGACCCTTGTTGGGGTTTTAAATGCGGATACTGCACTGGGTTTACCAGATTTTCGTTCGAGTGAACGTACCTTTCAATTACTGACGCAGGTCAGTGGTCGGGCGGGCCGAGCTGACAAGCCAGGCGAAGTTCTGATTCAAACCTTTAATCCGGAGCATTACGCGATTCAATTGGCTCAAAAACAGGATTATGAACGATTTTTCAGAATTGAAATGGGAATTCGTCACATGGGCAACTATCCGCCGTATTTTTATACGGCACTGATTACGGCCAGGGATAAGGATGAAAACGCAGCCGCTAAGAAAATGTTTGAACTCGGTGATCTGCTTAAGCAAAAATTGTCGTCAGAGACGATGATTTTGGGACCAACGCCACGGCCAATTGCCCGCATCAAGAACCGTTACTACTATCAAATTGTTTTAAAATACAAAAAAGAACCAAATTTACGTAGCGTTCTCAATGGCATTTTAGAAGAGGCGCAGCATGAACAGCGTCACGGTTTGCAAGTGACCATTGATATGGAACCACAAAGTTTTATCTAAAGGAGTAAGGACATGACAAAAATTGTTTTTATGGGTACACCCGCGTTTTCGACGCCAATATTAGAGGCGTTAATCAAGCAATATGAGGTCGTTGCTGTCATGACGCAACCTGACCGGCCAGTTGGACGTAAACGCGTGTTGACACCATCGCCAGTTAAAAAAGTGGCCTTGGCACATGACATCGAAGTTTTACAGCCAGAAAAGGTCAGCAAATCTCCAGAAATGCAGCGTGTTATCGATATTGCGCCGGATTTCATTGTCACGGCCGCATTTGGACAGTTTTTGCCGACTAAATTACTGAAGGCAGCTAAAATTGCTGCTGTCAATGTGCACGCTTCGTTATTGCCTTTGTACCGTGGCGGTGCACCTGTTCATTACGCAATCATGAATGGGGATAAGGAAACTGGCGTCTCAATTATGTACATGATTCGCAAAATGGACGCTGGTAACGTGATTTCTCAGGTCCGTTTGCCTATCACAAACGGTGATGATACAGGGTCAATGTTTGACAAACTCAGCCTTGCGGGACGTGATTTATTGTTGAAGACGCTACCGACGTTGATCAACGGCACAGTTGATGGAAGCGTCCAAGACGAACGTGCTGTCAGTTTTTCTCCTAATATTTCACGTGCACAAGAAGAAATTGATTGGACGCATTCTGCTAGCGAAATTGACTGGCAGGTCCGTGGACTTAAACCGTTTCCAACTGCCTTCGTGATCATGGCTGGCGTTCGGACTAAAATTCTTGATGTGACTGTGTTAGGTGACCAACAAACGACGCAGCAGCCGGGCATTATTGTCAACCGCACCTGTCTCTTATCCACCTC
>DMZB01000115.1 GCA_003482405.1 Lactobacillus sp.
CATGACAAAAACTTTTAAAACATTAGACGATTTCTTAGGCACACACTTCATTTACACTTACGACAACGGTTGAGAATATGAGTGGTATGCGAAAAATGATCACACTGTGGATTATCGAATTCACGGTGGAATGGTAGCCGGTCGTTGGGTGAAGGATCAGCAGGCAGACATTATGATGTTGGTGCCTGGTGTATACAAAGTGACATGGACGGAGCCGACTGGTACAGATGTTGCGTTGGACTTTATGCCAAACGACAATAAAATGCATGGCACGATTTTCTTTCCAAAGTGGGTGGAAGAACATCCAGAAATCACGGTGACGTTCCAAAATGATCACATTGCGTTGATGGAGGAATCGCGAGAAAAGTATGAAAATTATCCCAAGTTGGTCGTGCCAGAATTTGCCAACATCACGTACGTCGGTGAGGCAGGTCAGAACAACGATTCAGTAATCGATGAAGCGCCATATAAGGGGATGACTGATGACATCCGGGCTGGCCGATACTATGACGCCAACTATCAGCGCATTCAGAAGTAGTTTATAATTGAAATTAATACGAAAACTGTGAGGGTGTGTCGATGCCAAAACCAAGAATTTTACCAAACGTCATTTTAGGATTACTAGACAATCATCCACAAATGTCGGGCCGTGATATCGAAAATGAATTTCAAACGGAAATTGGTGAATTTTGGCAGGCTTCGCATAGTCAAATTTATCCTGAACTCAAGCGAATGTTAGCGGATGGCTGGATTCAAATGGTTGATGCGCAACCTGGTGACGATGGTAAGGTCATTCGGTACGACATTACATCAGCCGGTCGCACTCATTTACTTGATTGGTTACACGAGCCGGTCAATAGTGACAACGATGCGTTGAGCTCACTAAAGTTATATTTCATTCATAATCGGACAAGTCCAACCCTAACCAGTATATTAACGGCAGAAATTCGGTTACATCGCGCACATGTTGCGCATCTGCAAGAGCGTGAGCAGCAGCTCTTCGGCTCGTCATCGTTGATTGAGCAGCAATATGGGCACTATTTGATTTTGAAACGGGCTATCGAGCGTGAACAAAATAATGTTGTTTGGCTAGAGCAAACGTTAAAAGAATTAAAACCGTGAAGTGGCTGGATTAAAGCCGAGCAGTGAAAAATATCGTAGTAAGGGTTGAATAACACCTTACTACGATATTTTTTCCTGTATGACTAAAAACATTAACGCTTTGACTGACGCTGCTTTTGGGCCTGTCGTTTGGCCTGTTCCTGCGCCTGTTTACGTGCTTGTTGCGTTTGGTGTTGTAAATGTGGATCTTTTTTACGCTGTTCTTTGAACCATGTTTCCCATTCTTGTCTCTGCAGTTGGGTTAAACGTTCACCATTTTGTACCTGTTCTTGTAATTTTGAATTGCCACTTTGATCCAGCCACTGGAGCCAGTAGTTGTGTCGCCTCAGTTTTGCCTGGGCTTTTCTCGGAGATTCCTTAGGATTAAGCTTAATCGGTTGCGGTTGTTGTGCCTGTGATGCAGGTGTAATTGAAGGCTGTGAAGCCACTGCCGAGGCTGATGATGCCACAGATTGTGGTGCTGACGATGCAGTCTTTGTTTCAGTAGTTGTCGCGCTTTCTGGAGCGGTTGCCGTACCATCGGCATTTTCTTTCAACATTGTCGTAATTTTTTCTTGCTGATCACGGAATGCTTTTCGGTCAGCAGTGGAGAAATCCAGAAAGTCTGCACGCTGGTCTGGTGTTAATTGCTCAACGTCATACATTTCCTGCCGATCACTACTGCTGCTCAGAAAGTTCCAAATGGGGTAGGCTAAATAGAAAATAATGGCCCAGGTTGGTTTGAAGAGGGCCAACGCGATGGCGCTGATACTGAGGATTGATTGCAAACGATTATTGAAGCCATAAATTTTAATGTACACCTTAGCCATGTCGGATTTATCGGTGTACTCGAAGTGAATAATGGTCTGCGCCAGAACTCGAAAGAGGAAATTCACGACAAAGGAAAGCAGTCCGTATGCCATAACCGTCACCCGTGTGGTGTTGGCGGCCATCATATCCGTGAATAGCGGCATTAACGACAATGCCGCCAGAAAGATAAAATCGAGAATGATAATCCGGTAGGTCATCGAATCAATTTCGTCAAATGCCGTCGCGTGGGCGTACCACATGTTTGCAACGTAAAAGAAACTGATGAGATAAATGCCGATTTCTTTGGCTAGTGACAGGTACGCAGAAGGTGAATCTGACAGTACGGTGTGTAGGTTCAGTACCATAATCGTAATAATAATGGCAATGATCGCGCCGCTAAACGCATCAAGCCGAGATTTGAGCTTTTCCATTGGTGTCTCCTTGGCGGGATTAGTTAATTTGATTGTACACGTTTGGCAGTGTGTTGACTGGATAATGGCATACTTAATGTAATTTACGTTTCGTATGGATGTAAAGTTTGAGAGGGCCTTAACATTGATTCGGCATGTATAAGTTCAAAAATGTATACTAAAGCTATCAGCCATTGAAGAGGAACAATTCGATAAATATGAAATTAAACAATAGCGGCATGGCTCAGTCATTAATTATTCAAGATTTGACTGCACTGGGACAACTGTCCATGACAACTGCGATATCAATGAATCAAATAAGTAATATTAATACTGCGGTACTGCCGACGCAATTATTATCAACACAGACTGAAGGATTTGGAGAGCCACAGCGTAGTCACATGGATGAGTGGATAAAGCGAACGTGGCAACACTGGGATGAACTCGGAGTTAATAATTTTTCGTCAACACTTGTGGGCTATCTGGGCAGTTCTGAATTAGTTGAGCTAGTTGAAAACTTGATTTTAAATCACAACAATTTGGGAACAGTAATTGTTGATCCTGTTATGGCTGATCAAGGTAGTCTGTATCCAGGGTTCAAAGATAGTTACGTGAACGGAATGCGAAAACTGGTTAGTTTTTCTGATTTTACCGTCCCAAACGTAACCGAACTGAGCTTGCTGACCGAAATAAGTCTTGAATCCGATGATACTGATGAGAACCTTGAAAAAGCAATCCTAAAGTGTACGCGTTTTGCACCACAAAGTCAGGTGATTGTAACAGGAGTAAAGCGAGGCTCACAGGTAGGGTGCATTTGGCTTGAAGAGGGAAAGTTACACTGGCAAGGGCAGACTGCGATTGAAGGACATTATTTCGGGACGGGTGATTTGTTTAGTGCGGTTCTCAATGCTTATCTTGTTAATTTTCCTGATAGTTCTCTTGAACATTTGATAGTGCAAACAACCGCGGTGGTTCAGGCTGCTGTTGAAGAAACATCAAGGATGAGTTTTGAACAGCAAAAATTTGGTTTGAAATTACAAAATGCGGCGACCATGTTGTTGCGTGATTTTTAGTTTGGATTCTAAAAGGCAAATATTTATCCGGATGTTCCCAAGGATACCTAATGTCTAAAGAGCAGCCCTGTTAACGTTTTTAAACAAATGTGGCAATCAAAGTGGCAATAAGACGTTTCCGTTTTATCGTTGACTTTAATCATATTAGTAATACGATGTGCTTGTATAAAGGTAACGAGTAGAACAAAAGATTCAATGTAAGTTAACAGAGATCCAACATTAGTGAGAGTTGGTGGTTGAATCGAAACACATCTACGAACCGAATTTGCGAAATAATATAAATTAGCAAATTACGTATGGATTACGTTATCAATCCAGAGTTTTGGTGTTCACGACCCAAAACTCATTGAGGTAGTGGTTGTGAGACTGCTATGAATTTGAGGTGGAACAGTGCTGTAGCACCCTCTGAAGTTACTAAACGTAATTTCAGAGGGTGTTTTTATTATCTATTGAAAAGAGGACATTAATAATGGAAAAATATGATTATCAGAGACCAAAGGGAACAGCAGATATTTTACCTGGAGACATTGAAGTTTGGCAAAAACTTGAAGGGGTGGTCAGAGACCTATTTCCAAAATATGGTTATCGCGGTATTCGAACACCAATGTTTGAAGACTATAACGTATTTGCGAGAAATGTTGGGGATACCTCCGATATTGTAGAAAAGCAAATGTACGACTTTGATGATAAAGGTGGTCGTCGAATCGCTTTGAGACCAGAAGGCACTGCGGGGACCGTCCGGGCATATGTACAAAACAAGCTTTTTGGGCCTGAATTTCCTAAGCCATATAAAGTCTATTATATGGGGCCAATGTTTAGATATGAACGTCCGCAGTCTGGACGCCAACGACAGTTTAATCAAATCGGGTGTGAGGCATTAAATAGTGAATCTCCGCAGATTGATGTTGAAGTTATTGCTATGGCTTTGCAATTTTTCAAAGAACTCGGCGTTAACAACCTGAAATTAGTGATTAATTCTCTTGGAGACAATGAAACGAGGACTGCTTATCGGACTGCATTAATTGACTACTTAAAACCATTTTATGATCAGCTCAGTGAAGATTCAAAAACACGTTTGTATAAGAATCCATTGAGAGTCTTGGATAGTAAAGATGAAAATGATCAGAAGATTGTCGCCAATGCACCCTCAATACTTGATTCCTTAAGTGACTATTCACGGAATTATTTTGAACAGGTTAAGAGGCTTCTGGACGAATTGGGGATTAAGTATGAAATCGATTCTGATATGGTCCGTGGACTTGATTACTACACGCAAACAATCTTTGAAATCATGTCGGACGCGGAAGTGTTTGGTGGTTCGTACGTCACAGTTTGTGGTGGTGGACGCTACGATGGCCTTATCTCTCAATTAGGCGGTCCTGAGGAAGGCGGTATTGGATTTGGCATGGGGGTAGAGCGCCTGCTACTACTCCTGAGAGATGAGAATCCAAACTTTGTGCCAAAGAGCGGCACGGATGTTTTCTTTGCATCGGCGGATACTGACGGGGATGATTTAGCATTCAAACTGCTAGATAAATTACGCCAACAAAACATCGCAGCCGATAAAGATTATCAAGGCATTAAGATCGGTTCTCAAATAAAAGAAGCGGTTAGAAACGACGCTAAATACTATATTGTGCTCGGAAAACGAGAAGCAGAAAGCGGCGTTTGCGAGTTAGTCAAAGTGGAGACGAAAGAGACACAGTCGGTTAATATTGATGACTTTATTAAAGCTCCAATGAAATTCTTGAAATAGTAGATTGGAAATCAACAATCGGTTTGAATTGTTAGTGCTTAATATAGTAGAAACAGGCAAAAAACTTCTTCTTTACTAACTTAAAAGGCATCAGGTCAAATTTTGTATTCGACCTGATGCCTTTTAAGATTTTGGTACTAAGAGTACTTATGCTATTTGGTAGTATCTGGATCGTAGACATACCCGTAGGCAACGTTACGACCGTTTTCTTCCTTGTAGTACATACCTTGAACTTCTGTTTCAAAGCCGGGGAAGGTATTCGTTGATTCTTCCAAGACTTTGAAGTAGTTCAAGATTGTTTGCGTCCAGCGTTCACCAGGTGCAATGGCAAAAATACCAGGTGGATAAGGGATAATACCTTCCACAGCAATTTTACCAAGAATATCGTCAAGTTTTACAAGCTTAACATTATTGCGGCGATACTCGGTATCAGCTTCCTGCAATGTCATGGCTCTTTCAGGTAAGTGTTCCTTTGTAAAAATATCTTTTTGGTACTTCTTAGCATTGTGTGCTTTATAGAAGTCATGAATTTCCTGACATAATTGCTTGATCGTATAATCACGATAACGATCTTCGTGTTCACTGTAAAGTTTCGGCAAAACCTCTTTCAGTGGCGCATCAGCTTTGATGAGTTTCTCTAACTTAAGAATTTCATCAACTAAATTATTCATTTTTGCGTCGTCTTCTGCTGGTGTGATAAGGAAAAGAACCGAATTCAAATCATTCTTTTCATTAATAATGCCGTGTTCGTGAAGATAGTGCGTAACGATAGAACCTGGGACTCCGAAATCTTCGTATTTGTCATTTGGAATGTCCAGACCGGCGGTAACGAGCATCAACTTGTTAGGGTCGATGAAGTATTGCCCCTTGCTGTAACCGTCGAATCCATGCCAATCTTCATCTGGATCAAAAGCCCAATAAGCTTTATCGTTGACGATTTCTTGATCATCTGCATCTTCCCAAGGTTTGCCATGCACCATAGGCGGGACAAACGGACGAATCATCGTTGATTCTCTAAGTAACCGTTTGCGGGCACGAACAACAGTTAACATCGTATCGTTCCACATTTTCTTACCAGTTTTGCCTTCTTGCATTTTGGCCGACACGTCAATCGAAGCAAAAATACCGTAAAATGGTGATGTTGATGAATATTTCATGAATGCGTTATTAAACTGTTTATGGTTAATGTAACGGTGCTGGCCCTTGATATGACTGTCTTTTTTAAGGATTTGAGATGCTTGTGAAATCCCAGCTTGTTGCTTATGAATAGATTGGACAACCAGTAAGCCTGGATCTTCTGGCCCAAGGTTTACAAGTAATGGAGATGTTTCTTTCATCATTGGGATAAATTGTTCATATCCGGCCCAAGCAGAGTCAAATAAAATGTAATCACATAAGTGACCAATCTTATCAACGATTTGCTGAGCGTTGGCCATTGTTCCATCATAGGTATCGTGTTCAATAATCGCTAAGCGAAATGGACGCTTTAAATTAGCCTTTTCTGGAGCAACCTTCTTAATTTCTTCGCGTAAAGCCTTCTCATCATATGCGGAATCCTTGATGCCACCGATGAGACCATAGGAGTTGTGGCTCGTTTCCAAGTAGACCGGAATCCCACCGTTCATAACCATGGCATTATTATAAGCAGATTTGTGGTTGTTACGGTCGAATAGGACTAAGTCGCCTTCAGTGACTGCTGCGGTGATGGCGATGTTGTTAGACGTCGTTGATCCATTTAAGACGAAGTAAGCCTTGTCAGCGTTAAAAACTTTGGCCGCGTGCTTTTCTGCCTTGAGCGCAGCACCATCGTGAGTAAGAACGTCACCCAATCCATCTTCTGAAATGGATACGTCAGCGCGGAAAAATCTTTCACCATAAAAGTCGTAGAACTTACGACCAACAGGTGATTTAAGATAAAACGCACCGCCTTGATGCCCAGCACATTCAAATTGCCAAGAACCACGATCAACAACCTTGTTCAGTTCTGCGAAGAAAGGCGGCATTAGATTGTCTTCGTATTCTTTCGCGGCATTTTCAACTTCTCGAGCGTAAATTTGTTTATTAAAATTATTATTGATGTCTAGTAAATGATCAACAGAGTCTAAATGCTTATTGTTATCAAGTTTGCTCGTATCACGGGTTGCTAAGAATACCGGGATACCAAATGTAGTTGCTTTAACAGTATCGGCAATTTCTAGCTGTTGATCTGTTACTACGACTGCGCCTACATTAGTCCAGTCTGTAACAGAGTTGACGTCGACGACTTCACGATCAGATTTTACATAATCCTCAATTTCGGGAGCCATCGCGACGATCAATTTTGACATTGTACTTGCTTCCTTTCGGTTTAAAAATACAAATATATTCAGTTAATGTTTTCGTTTGCTCAAATTAAAAAATAATTAATACATTTAAAAATTTATAGCCTTGATGATGTTTCTATCTTTTTGTCATTGATTTCTACTAATCGCCAGTAAATCGATGAAATTTCTTCGTTTCTGGGCAATACGGAAATGTATAGTGTGGGTATTTTTTTGGTAACTACCGTTGTCGTTGAAATCACTAAATCAAAAGGTTTCAGATTCGTCTTTGATAATTCACTGGGTGAAATAAGAGTCAGTTCGTTATTAGGTGGCAAATTGTTTTGCAGACAAAGTAGCACGTATTGGGAAATTTCGGCTCCTGCATGACAAATCACTAACACATGATTTGTTTGACGGTGCCGCTCAACAGCGACCAGAAAATGAAGTGATAGCAGTGAAATCTCGTCCTCGGAAAGACTGATCTGGTAGCGGGACTCAATGTCTGCTGATCCTTGTTTAACCGCCTTTGCAATAAGCGCGTGGTGATTAAAAATTTCATTTTTCAAAGGATCGGTTATTTGCATACCCAGATTTAATCTTGAAACCATCGGAATCAAATGATAGATGGTGACTGTCAGAAGTTCCTTATCTGTGGTGAAATCAGTTCCGAGAACTGAGCTAACACTTTCGATGAGGTGCTTTGATTCGAGAGTGAAATCGTGTTCGGGAGAGAAGTCGTTTTGATTACTTCTGATTCCGTGACCGAGTAATAGAAGGTACAGAAAGTGTAAGTTCTTATCATCGATTGAAATTCCTGTGGATGAACGAAAGGTTTCAATTAGTTTCGAAACAACGCTAGATAATTCGGTGTTTTTTCTGAAATCAAATGAAAATCCGGTCTTGTCAATTTGAGAAAGCCTTAGCCCATACTTGAGCCTGTTGAAGAAAATCATTAAAAATTCGCGAAGTGAACTCGGCAAATATTCATCTTGAACATGTGAATCTTGCTGAGAATTGTCGTTCACAAACCTTGTCGAAATTTCAACTATTGTGGTTCCGAAAATTGCAAAAAGCTGATCCTGGCTTAGATCGGAATGCGCCAAATATGAATCAAGATACTTTTTAAAGACTTGTTCGATTTTGATCTCTGTAGTCAGAGATTTGATCTGCTCGATTTTGTCAGGTAAGCCAATAAGATTTGAATGTAAAAATGCGTTGATCTCATCAAAGTCTTTCTTAATGGACTGAACAGAAACAAAGAAGGATTCTGCGTAAGAACGATAGCTTTTGCGATCCGAAAAGAGTAGTTGGGAAAATAAGTAAAGCCTCCTGTATTCCGGAGAAAATCTATTAGAACAGTTGGTTGACATCTTATTTCCCATGTTTAATCGAATGGCCTGCTTTTGCTCACTATTCCCAACGATTAGAAAGCCTTTCCTTGGCGTTTTTTCGAGGTGTAAGCCATTATCTTCCAAGAAGATCTGAACGTTTTTACTGTGGTTGTAAATTGTCTTTCTTGAAACGCCTAGAGCTTCTGCAAAGTAAGCCGCAGAACGGTAAGTAGTTTCTTCAAGCATTAAATTTAGTAAGTCATGGTCATAATTAGTCATATCATTTACTTACCCCACAGTTTCCAAGTGACTGGTTTCCCTTTAGATAATCAGACTCCGAATCTGTCCATAAATTCAGGATAGTTAAAATTAAAGATACAAATAAACGACACAATAAAGATAAACATTAGCAATCAACAAAATACGACATGTCGTGACTCAGTGAATCTGTTGGTTCGTTCACAAAACAACAACTTAGCTAGCTGAAAACAACATGGAAATGCATCTTGAGAAAACGCTTTAATGCTGTTCACGAGACCAATACTAGCATGTGTATTTAGGCACTTTTTTACCTTTACTTGCCGCATTTATTTCTACGTAGGTGTAATTTTCGATGAATTTTTCAGCCACGTTTCGGAGAAAAACATTGTGTTTATAAGACGGAGCCATACTTAACCAGAAAGACAAAAACATTTTTGAAACAATAAAGTTGTCCCTCATAAATCGCGAATATAATTCGTATTTAGAAATGTATACTGCATATACTATTTTAAATTAGCGTACTTGATTTATCTTTAAAATACAGACGATTGTTTATTCACTCAAAAAAATATGATCACATGATATGTGAAGTGATTAGCTAAGGAATGACGCGAGATTTGGCAGAATAAGTGTTAGGCAATTAAGCCGATGGTAGAAAAACTGCTGTTGACTTTTCAAAAATCACATGGTAGCTTTCACATCGAGAAAACGTTTATAAATGCTGTCCACAATCTGAGTTTCTAAACCTAGCTTATTTAATAAGCTTTAAGGAGAATTTAGACTATGGACGAAAGCAATAAAAAAGCCCAGGCTGGTAGGCTGGGCTTTGTCGGGCTCGTTGCGCTGACTGTTAGTGCAATGGTAGGCTCGGGCGTTTTTGATTTACCGAAAAACATGTCAGAAGTGGCTGGTGTTGATGGTCAGTTATTGGCTTGGATAACAACGGGGATCGGCATATGGTTTATCGCTCAAACGTTTGTTATTTTAAGTAGCGTGAAACCGGAATTAACTGCCGGACTTTATAAGTATGGTGAAGTTGGTTTTGGTCCATTCGCCGGATTTTTCACGGCATGGGGCTATTTTGTCTGTGAATGTGCTGCAAATGCTGCATATGCTGTATTGACAATGAGCACATTGGACTATTTCTTCCCAGGTACATTTACAGGTGGGAATAACTGGCCTTCCGTTATCGGTGCCACTGTCCTTACTTGGGCACTTACCGCGTTAGTATTACGAGGTGTTGAAGTTTCTAGTACCGTGCAAAAATATGCGACGGCCATTATGTTGGCTGTTGTGGTTGTTTTTGTAGTGACAGTAGCTGCACACTTTAATTTACACACATTTACCACAAACGCTGATGCTTCCCAAACAATTGCCTCGCGTGGGGATAAACCAATGGGTGGTATTATGCATCAATTGATGTCAACAATGATGGTCACACTGTGGCTCTTTGGTGGCGTTGAAGGTGCTGTCGTTATGTCTGGTAAAGCACGAAATCCCAAACAAGTTCCTAAGGCGACAATCACTGGATTCATAATTTGTATCGTTATGTATACGTTAGTTGGTATGTTATCACTTGGTGTTTATTCTTATGGGCAACTAGCCAAATTGACTTCACCATCGACTGCTTATATTTTAACTAATTTATGGCACAGTACTATCGGTCGTGACGTTATTACGATTGCGCTGTTGTTTGCTGTATTTGCAAGTTGGATTTCATGGATTCAAATGTTGGCAGAGTTGCCACAACATGCTGCTGCAGAGGATGGATCATTTCCACGCGCCTTTGCCAAAGTTTCCAAAAACAATGTTCCTAGTTTTTCTGTCATCATAGCAACCTGTGTCATTCAAGTGATTATCATTATTGCGCACTTTGATTTGAATGCGTACCAAATGCTATTAACGGTAGTTGGCACGATGACGGTACCACCGTACTTGATTTCAGAGATGTATCTAATAAAGATTAGTCGGAAAAAAGGCGAGTTTGCGGAAGGGACAAAGCATACTCCTAGAAAAGCACTGATTATTGCATCGCTGGCGTTTATTTATACATTAGTGATGGCGATCGCTGCGGGTCCACGGTATATTGCAATTGCATTTATTGTATATGCATTAGGAATTCCGATTTATGTAATCGCTAGAAAGCAGCACAATAAGAAAATCTTTACTAAGGGCGAGACTGTGTTTGCAGTCATTATCGTCTTGGTCGCAATTTATGGTGTTTATGCGTTGATAGCTGGATAAATCTAGATGAAATGTTTGTCATCGAAGTTTATTGATTTTTTCCAGGTATCCATACACACGTACACGAACTCGATGAAAAACATTTTATCTTTTTTCAATTTACAATCAATGCTGTTTGAACTGGGCCCTCTGAAGTCATGAAGATTTTGGAGGGCTCTTTTAAAAAGGCAATGAAGAAGGAAGTCAAAATGGACTTGCAATTGGTTAGTCAGCAACTTCAGGAGTCGTTAACTGAATATTTTGAAAATACTGAACTTTCAAGAGGGAGTATCTTTGTAGTGGGTTGCAGCACTAGTGAAATTCGCGGTGAGTGGAAAGGGACTAACTCCAGCTTAGAAGTTGGTCGAGTAGTCATTGATGTACTACAGAGTTATTTGAAACCGCGAGGAATTTTTCTGGCGGTTCAAGGCTGTGAACATATCAACAGAGCACTATTGGTTGAGCGACAAGTGGCAATCGGTTATGGCCTGGAAACTGTTTCAGTTGTGCCCGCAATTCACGCTGGCGGTGGCACTCAAGTGGCTGCTTTTCAGCAAATGAAAGATCCGGTTGAGGTGGAACATATAGTTGCACAGGGTGGGATTGATATCGGTGGAACTGATATTGGTATGCATGTTAAGTTTGTCCAAATTCCCATTCATTTAACCCATAATGAAGTCGGAGGTGCGCGAATAGTGGCCTTGTCATCGCGACCTAAACTTATTGGCGGCCAGCGCGCACGATACACGTTTACAGATGATAACCTTAAGGATATCCGTTGAGGAATTGCGATGAGTGATTTAACAAATCTACGCCGATTAACTGTAACAGCGATGCTGATTGCGTTGACAGTAGTAATTAGCCGTATCTTTATCATTCCAATTCCAATGACACACGGAAACATTAATTTGTCTGACGCAGGTATTCTGATTGCGGCGATGGTTTTTGGACCTAGAGAAGGCGCAATAGTCGGCGGTTTGAGTGGATTGTTATTAGATTTACTGTCTGGATATGGTCAATATATGTTTTTCTCTTTGATTATTCACGGTCTTGAGGGGCTTATAGCAGGGAAGGCTCATTTTAAAGACACGAAGAAGGAAAAAATAATATTTTTGATTGTTGGCCTTCTAACGATGGTGACTGGTTACTTTATTGCTGATACGATTCTATATAGTAATGTCTATACAGGCCTCATTGGCATACCGACGAACATTGTTCAAGGCGTTTTGGGTGCTGCTGTTGCTTGGTTTGTTGCACCTAGGATCAGTGAAGTTGTGACGAAAAAGTAAGTTTGACCGTGAACATGCGAGTCAATAAACAGCCCTTGAGTTAATGACGAAAACACAATTTTGTTAATTTATATTTTTCTATTAGAAGATTTGATTTCGAGTTTTTCGGGGATCAAATCTTTTTTTATGAAATTAATTGCGGACACAAATGTTTGCCATTTTACCTAAACAAATCTAAGGTAATCGTGTAGTAACTAACATTTTGTAAGGAAGCGACTTTGATGGCAGTATTTAGTGCTTATTCTCAAGAGCAAATTTTGGACGCGTTAAAAGCGGCAACGCCACACGCTGACGTTTATACAGATGCGGATAGTTTGGCAAAGCATAAGAATGATCCAAACGGAATTGGTGATGCAGATGGTGATTTATTGGCCTATGTCGAAGTAGGTGACGTAGACGACGTGAAGGGCGTGTTACGTATTGCCCGACAATTCCATATTCCTGTGATTCCACAAACCACAGCAACTAGCACTGTGTCCGGTTCCGATGCTGAAGCTGGTGCGATTATGTTGTCCATGATTAAGATGAATCAAATTTTGGATATCAGTCGTGAAGACTCTGTGGCGGTGGTCCAACCTGGTGTCATTAACAAGGACTTGAATGATGCTGCTAACAAACAGGGAATGTTTTATGCGCCAGATCCTGGTTCTCGGCCAATTTCAGCGATTGGTGGGAACGCCTCAACGAATGCTGGGGGGATGAGTACAGTGAAGTATGGTGCCACTCGTGATTCTGTTCTTGGCCTGAAGGTCGTGTTGGCTGATGGCCGTGAATTGAAACTTGGTGGCAGGACATTTAAGCAAGCGTTTGGCTACGATTTGACGCACCTGTTTGTCGGGTCAGAAGGTACTCTGGGAATTATTACTGAAATCACCGTGAAGCTGTTCCCAATTCCGTTAGGCAAACCTGTCATGGGTTTAGCGTTCTTTGATAACATGACCAAATTATCCGAAGCCGTCACTGAAGTGCGTGCTTCTGGTGTGTATCCGGCAATGTTAGAGGCCCTGGATGCTAAAACAGTCGCAGCGCTTGATAAGTATGAAGGCACGCATTACAGCGATAATAGTGGTGCGATGCTGATTTTACGTTTGGATGTCGGTGGTGACGAAGCACTGAACGCGACTGAAAAGGTTTTGGATGCCCACGGTGCCCAGAACCTGCATGTCACTGCAGATCCGGAAGAAATGAAACGGATCGAGAAACTGCGCCAGGACATGTTACCAGCAGTATTCTCAGGTGTTAACCACGTCATGGAAGACATGGCTGTACCAATGTCCAAATTGGCACCGATAATGGATTACGTCAGTGAAGTGGCTGATCAGTTGCATGTGCAAATCTTTACTGCCGGACATGCTGGTGATGGGAACGTTCATCCAAGTATCGTTTGGCCAAAGGAACAAACAGAAGTTCCCGAAAACGTCATTAAAGCTTTGCAGCTAATGTTCCGCAAGGCTTTAGCACTCGGTGGCACGATTTCTGGTGAACACGCGGTCGGCATGTTGAAGAATCAGTGGGTCAATGAGGAACTTGGCGACAATGTTGACATGGTCCAGCACCAAATCAAGTCACTACTTGATCCGATGGGCATTTTGAATCCGAAGAGAAAGATAAACTGAGCGTGATTGACCCGGTTTTGAATCCGAGCAATAACGTGAAACTACCGCTGTAAAGGTGAACTTTGCCTTTGCAGCGGTAGTTTTAGGTTATAAATGAGATTTAGACACTAAAAAAATATTTTGCGATAGTTGAACTGGTCTAATTAGAATTCAAAAAGTTGCATTGTAATTACGAAAATATATAATGTGATTACAGTATATAAGGGATATTGGAGGTTTTAAGATGCAAAACAAAGTGAATGAAACATCATTGTTTAAAGCAGGAAATTCTTTAGCCTTTCGGGTAACCACAAGTGATCGAAAGGCACTTAAGGCTGATGAAAGTACAGTTTTTGAAAAAAAAGTATCATCAGACGGAAGCCAAATCACCTTCAGTAAGGTTGAACCAATAAACCCCAAATTAAAAAAAGCGTACATGAATTTTGCAAAAGATAACAAAGAACTACTTTCCGAATTGAGGGACCTATGATTTATTTAACAGGAAGTGAAATATCTTGGTTGAATACGCAGATTCTTGTTGATGAGACTGATCTTGGCATTCAATACTCTCAAGGGTTGGATTTAGTCGCTGAACAGCCTAAGCAAGTTGTTTTTGGACGCGAACTTTATCCGACAATTTGGTTAAAGGCTGCATTTATTCTTCAAAAAATAACAAAAAAGCATGTTTTCTTTGACGGTAATAAAAGAACCGCATTAGCTGCTACCGCGATGTTTCTCGAATTGAATGGATTTCATCTCGATTTGCCAAGGCCACAGTCAATTGATTTTATCCTTTTCATCACACAGTCAAAGGACACAGAGGATGTTATGTTACTGGCCTCGAAATGGATTAAGCAACATTCAAGGAAATTAACGTAAGACGTTAATTTTGCGTCCAACTTCCATCCGCATAATTAATCGTAGCGCCATTTTGTGCATTAAACACATACACATTAATGTTCAGCGCTTGTCCGTTGTCTGTGGCACTGACCGCCTGTACGTGTGTTCCGCGCGGTACCAATTCATCACCTTGGTACAGTGGCGTGACCACATAATACACGGGGATGTTCGGTCGCTCACGAACAAAGTCACGAATGGCTGTTTCAGCATAAGCCATGCCACCCGCAGTGCTTTCACTACGTCCGTTTGTGCCGACGTTTTGTGCGCGAGTGCCAGTGGTTAAGTTATCACGTTGCATGATGGCGTTTGCTGATCCGTCTGGTCCGCCGAGATTGCCGACCAATGACCATGCCAATGTGTGCGAACGATTATAGAAATAACCGCGGTAACCGATGAGCTGAGCAATTCGATTATTGCCTTCAAACCCAGTGGGGTCTGCTGACTCAGAAAATGAAGGGCGTTTCATTGCGGCGGTTGCGCTGACGCTATCGTAGGTAACGAGTGCCTGACCAGCTTGGCTGCGACCAAGCGTGTCAGGTGAATCAAGTGTGTACCAAGCGCGTTCCTGATTATGTTCCAGGGCATCGTGAATTTGTAACGGCGTTAACGTTGATTTGCCAAGGTTAGCGTAGTTTTCAGGATATTTATTGGCATCAAATTGTAGCGCCAGAAGTTGGCTATCCGTCGAATCCCGTGGAACATCTGCGGTGGTTGGTGTGTTTTGCGTACTGCCATTGTCACTACTGAACAAGTTTTCAGCTTGCCTGGTCCAATGACGGTAATGCCGCCGCATAGTTCTGACTTGGCGCGGTGCATGGGCAAACGTTTTTTCATCGGCATTACTTGTGGAAAAGAAAAAGCCGACGATCAATACTGCTATTGTCGCCAGTAACGTAATCAGCCGACGTTGTTGCTTCAAACTATGTTTCTTTTTCATCCTCAATCCCTCAATTTGATAACTCTCTGTCAGTATTTCTCTCAACATCTTATATCTTACACGCACCACAAACGAAAAGCAGTACAACCGGCAAAATCGGTTGTACTGCTTATTTAGACTGAGATTATTTGTTCAAACTCACTGGCTTGTGTTTATGCAACTGCATCCGAATAATTTTATCTGTTTCGGTCACAACAAGCGTGACGAATCCGGCAGCAATGGCTAGACCCCATTGACCCCAGCTCATTGGGCCAGTTTTAAAGATGTCTTGCATAAACGGAATGTAGGCCTGTGCTAGCTGTAAAAGCATTAACGCCGCAATCACGACAAACGCCATCTTGTTGGTAAAGAAGTTCTTTGAGAAGGCGAGGTGTGGACTGCGAATGTTGAACAGGTAGAAGACTTTACCTAACACGATAACGTTGACCGTAATCGTGCTGGCAATTACTTGGCTGACGCCACTATCGGTGAGCCAGTCAAACGCCCATAGGCCCATCGCCGCAATCAGAACAGACACATAAGCCATCTGGAAAACATCATGTTTGTTCATCAGCGTAGAACCCGTTTTACGCGGCCGGCGTTGCATAATCCCTTGCTCAGCTGGTTCAAAGATAAACGCAAACTGAATCGTCACAGCAGAGACCATGTTGATCCACAGCAGTTGCGTTGGCACTAATGGCAATTTTTGCTGCATCAGGATACTGAAGGCGACAATCAGCCCTTCGGCGAAACTGGTTGGCAGCAGGAAGGCAATTGTCTTCTTGATGTTGTCGTACAAACGTCGCCCTTCACGGATGGCCTTTGTCATCGTCGTGAAGTTGTCGTCGACCAGAATCATATCAGCAGCGTCTTTAGCGACGTCGGTCCCTTTGATCCCCATAGCTACACCAATGTCAGCTTTTTTCAATGCTGGTGCGTCATTCACGCCGTCACCGGTCATCGCGGTAATCTTACCATTTTGTTGATAAGCATTGATGATAGCCAGTTTATTACTAGGCGTGGTGCGGGCAAACACATCGTACTTGTTGATGTTTGCCTTGAGCTGTTCCGCTGTCATCTCGTCAATTTCAGCGCCGGTAATGGTTTGAATGTTGTCAGCCAAACCAAGTTGCCGGCCGATGGCACTGGCTGTATCGGGATGGTCACCAGTGATCATCTTGACTTTAACTCCGGCGGTCCGCATTTCTTTCAAAGCATCGATGACTTCTTCACGCGGTGGATCAATGATGCCGACAATACCGAGAAAGTCGATACCATCGGCCAATGTGTCGTGTGTGACTTCACTGATGCTTTTATCGACGAGTTTGCGTCCCACGGCAACAACACGTTTGCCCTGCGAAGTTAAGTTGCTGATGACGTCGTTCCAATGTGCAACATCGAAGTTTTGGTCCGTTGCTTGGGCCATCTCGTAGAGTTTATCGGGTGCGCCTTTGACGAAGACTTCGTGTTGACCGTCATTTCGAACACTGAGCCGCGCAATGTAACGGTAATCCGAGTCAAATGGAATCCGGTCCAGCTCTTCAAAAGCTGGTTCTTCCATGCCACAGCCCTTGTGATACAAAGTCAAAAAGGCACCATCTGTGGGTTCACCGTTCAATACCCACTGGCCATCTTCTTCCTGGAGCATGGTGTCATTAGCCTCAAATCCACTAATCAGTAACTCACGGAGCGTGGCATCGCTGTCAATGTTAACTGGTTGACCACTCGCCATAATTTGGCCTTTTGGTTGGTAACCAGTCCCAGTAACCTGGTATTGATGATCTTTTGTGATGATATCTTGGGCCGTCATTTCGTTTTTAGTCAGTGTCCCAGTTTTATCGGTGGCGATGATGTCGACGGCACCAAGCGTTTCAACGGATGGCAGTGTTTTAACAATGGCCTTGTTGCGCGCCATTGTATTAACGCCCATGGCCAAAATGACGGATGTTGAAGCCGGCAAACCTTCTGGTAACGAACCGACGATCATGGTGATGATTGCTAAAGCCAACGTTGGCAACGCGTATAGATGACGCATCCAGCCAAATACAAACAACGCAATGGCAACCGCAATGATGAAGTAGGAAATCCAAGTTCCTAAACGATCCAGTTCCTTCATCAACGGTGTTTTGGTCTGTTTAACATCAGTCACGTCGTCAGCAATCTGACCGAGTTCTGTATCGTGACCAGTAGCAGTGACGATACCGGTAGCACTCCCGTTAGTGACGGCAGTGCTGGCGTAAGCCATATTTGTGCGTTCTGCTAGTGGTGTCTTGGCACTGTTCAGCGGTGCAAAGTTTTTTAGCACAGAATCTGCTTCACCAGTCAGTGCAGATTCTTGAATCCGTAAGTTATCTGCATCCAAAATCCGCATATCGGCAGGTACGTTATCACCGGCTTCCAGATACACGATGTCACCCACAACCAGTTCAGTTGCGGGGATGTCTGTCCTGGTATCGTCACGGATGACGGTCGCTTCTGTCGATAACATTGATTTGATTTTATCGAGGGCGTTACTAGCGTTGACTTCCTGAAAGTAACCAATTAATGCATTGATGATGACGACCAGTCCAATAACAACGGCGTCAGAATAGTGACGAATGAAGAGGGTAAACGCAGCGGCAAACAGTAAAATGTAGATGATGACATTGTTGAACTGGCGCAAAAAGATGAGCCACTTTGGTGTAACGTGCGCAGACAGTTCGTTTGGTCCATTTTTGGCAAGCCGGTCAGCAGCTGTTGACGCAGTTAAGCCGACTTCCACATCACTATTAAAACGATCAAGAACTTCAGTTTCTGTTTGAACATAAACGGGGCTGGGTTCCGGTTTGGGGTCAGGCGCGTCAGGGACAGTATTTGGGTTCAGCGACATTAGGTAAAGACTCCTTCAAAATTTTAGTCCGATAAGTTTTTTCGGTGAGCAAATTATAGCATGTGAC
>DMZB01000246.1 GCA_003482405.1 Lactobacillus sp.
CACAGTCAATATTATCTTTAAATCATCCTAAAATACTGGCTCTTTGCCACTAAAACCAACTATTACTTCACATTTTTTTTGCATCATCAGCCTGCGTCAGTTGAGTGAGTCGTACCCGCTCCAACAGTTGTTTCAACGTTTGAACATCGGTATCCGAAAGATTGCTTAAGTAGGCGTCAAACGTGTCACTCTCAAACCGAAACAACCGGTACTTCAATCCCTCACTCTTCGCCGTTGGGTACAACACTTTCAACCGGCTCTGCGTCGGGTGATCACGTTTTTCAAGATACCCATCCGCGACTAGCTTTGAAATGGCACGAAAAGCGGTGGTCCGGTCAACGCCAATTGCCGTTGCCAACTCCTGCAAGCCAATGCCCGGGTGTTCCAACACCCTGATTACGTAAATAAACCGATTATCGCCTAAGTGTTCATCTCGCCATTCACGATTAGCGGTACTATTGACCTCGCGGGCGATCCAACCGATGTCGCGCCAAATTTGTTTACCATTTTTTTCTTCATCTGTCATGAATCTATTATACCAAATAGATGTTGCATATACAACGTGAACGTGATATTCTTGTTGTAAATACAACAAGAAAGACAGATGAACACATGCTCTCATTTTTAACTTTTAATTGGATCATGGCTATCACACCGGGACCAAACACGATCATGGCCCTTTCTGAAGGTCAAAACAAAGGCTTCCGACGCGGTTTATCGTTTAATTTTGGCAGTTTCATCGGCTTTTGGCTGGTCGGCCTCTTGGTGGCTGGACTGTCGGCAACCGTTTTTGATAATCCGCAACTTACAGCAGTACTCAAGGTCATCGGGTCGCTATATCTGATTTATCTTGCCATTCACAGCCTCATGCCCGCCAGTGCTATTAAAACTACTGACGGTCTCCGCCATCCGATTTGCTCAGCCATCCTGCTCCAGGCCACAAATATCAAAATTTACCTGTATTACATTGCTGGCTTAACCGGGTTTGCGACCGTTTTCCCCAACACCCAATACAGCCTGTTGTTCAAGCTCATTATCATGGTCACCATTGGGATTTTAGGCACGCTGATCTGGACGCTGATCGGCAACTATTTGAAGACGTTTTATGATCACCATCACCGTAGCGTCAACCTGGTTGTTGCGCTGCTCCTACTGGTCAGTGTGATCGATCTGTGGCGCTAACCTACTTCTGATTGATGTACCAATCGTAGGCGTTGTCGTGAAGAATGCGCTGCTGCGCCGCGTCATCAAACAAGCTGTCAAAATGGGCAATATCAGCCTTCTCAAATTTATGGGCTACCCGCGTACCGGGAATATCTGAGCCGAACATCAGTGCCTTTGGATTTATGTCATTGAGCTTGACCAGTACCGGCCAAGGATCAAAGTCTAAGCGACCGAAACCAGATGCTTTAATTTTGACGCCTTTATCAGCCAACTCATACAGCGTTGGAATCGACACCTTGCGCATCCCCACGTGGTCTATGGATAACCGCGGAATTTGTGTCAAAACGGGTACCATGTCGGCTAACTGCTGGGGGTTAACCTGCAGTTCAATCGTCCACCCCGCCACCTCATAGGCTCGTTGCGCAAAGTCAGCAATGGCCGTCACGCTGGCGCCGTTGCCCCGAAACAGATTGAATCGTGCCCCAGCCACACCACGTTGCGCTAAAGCCAGAATATCAGCATCGCTGGCAGTCGTTTTTACGTTAGCAATCGCGACGTACTTGCGGTCTGGGTACTGCGCTGTTAATTCTTTCAGAATCTGTAAGTAGCCGGTATCGTACCCCTGAAATGAACCGGAAATAATCGCGCCGCCATCGACCTTAAGCGCCATGCTGGTCAGCAGATTCTCATAACTGGCAAAGGGAAACGCATCGGGAATGAAGCCATTGTTTGCTTCAAGGTGGAACCGGGTATCAATGACGTGGAAATGTGCGTCAAATAATTTCATTGTTGTGCCTCCGCATTAGGTTATTGTTGTTAAGATTAACTATAGTCCATTTTGGGTAATCACAAACACCTTATTTTATAAGTCCGCAAAAGTCTGCGGCAAACGCTCGTATTAGCGATAAACGGGGCTAAAAAGCGTACTTTGATGTGTTTGTTCTCCCCTCGCATTAAACATCTTTTCTCTTACCCGTATCACACCACGGCAAGCACAGAAGCGGCCTATTTTACAAAATCTCAATCTGAGATCTGATAAAATAGGCCGTTTCCGCGTAGTCTTTATCTAGTTTGCCGATTGCGCTTTACTTTAATAGTGAATTGACCGTTTCACCAGCACCATACAGCGATTCCCAGTCTTCGGTGAACTGGTTGACCGCATTGCTGATTGCTGGGTTGGTCAACGCTGTGTGTAAAACATCCACACCCATAGTGGCTGCCTGGGCTCCGGCCGCAAACGCATCGTTGACCTGCTGAACCGTGTGAAAACTGGCAGCCAGAATCTTCGTTGATGCATGTTCAAGGGCGATTTGGTCAGCCAGTCGGCCGATCACCGCATAGGCATCAACATTCATATTGACCATTCGGTTGACATAGGGTGCTAAATAATCGGCCCCGGCAGCGATGGCCAGGCGACCCTGAAACTCACTGTAAATGGCGGTGGCTGTCAAATGAACACCTTCTGATTTCAGTTGTTTCATCGCAGCGAGGCCGTCCTTAATAGTTGTCGTCTCTCTTATTCAAATGGTCCCATTGAAGGTATTAATCGTAAGATCAAGACACTAAAACGAATTGGATATGGCTTCCGGAATCTGACCAGCTTCTTTAACCGGATTGCTCTGATTCGAGAGTAAATAAAAACGGCCACTAGGGTATAC
>DMZB01000019.1 GCA_003482405.1 Lactobacillus sp.
AAAAAGGATTTTACTACTGAGTGGGCACTCAGTAGTAAAATCCTTTTTGAATAATTAGGAGCGATTTTGATTATTATAGAACTGCTTTATTTGAACTAACCTAAATTCAAACTCACGCTGTTCCTTTTTGACGATTGAATCTAAAATCAAACCGCTGGAGTAAAGAATGATGCCGGTCATCAACAAAAAGCCACAGACTACTAATGTTGGCATCTTTGGAACTAAACCTGTGTGAAGATAAGGAATCCACACGTTTGGGAAAAATAGCGCGGCGGCAATTATGATTAATAGTGTCGATATAAGACCAAAGAATTGCAATGGTCGATAATCTTTGAACAAAGAAACAATTCGTCGTAGCACTTTAAGACCGTCGGAATAAGTGTTTAGCTTTGAAAAACTGTCTGCAGGTCGGTCACGATATTCAATGACATGATTTTTAATTGACATGTTGTTTTCAATGGCCAGAATACTCATTTCCGTTTCAATTTCAAATCCTCTTGATAATACGGGATAGGATTTAACAAATTGATAACTAAAAGCCCTATAACCCGTCATAATATCTTTAATGTCATTTTTGAAAAACAAGTTGATACTTTTGCGAACAAGTATGTTCCCCATGTTATGAAAGGGGCGTTTGTTTTCTTCAAAGTAGCTGGAGGATAAACGGTCGCCAACAACCATATCTGTGTTTTGTTCTAGAACCATCTTAACCATGGTTGGAATATCTTCAGCAGGGTAGGTGTCATCACCATCAATCATGACGTAACAACGAGCTTCAATGTCACGAAACATGCGGCGAATAACATTACCTTTACCCTGTTGATACTCATGACGAATAATTGCGCCCGCTGCGGTTGCCTCAGATGTTGTGTTATCTGTCGAATTGTTATCGTATACATAGATTGAAGTATGTGCGATTTCGGCGGTTGCATGTTTACAATCGGTCACAACTTTGCGGATGGTTTTTCCTTCGTTATAGCAAGGAATTAAAATTGCCAATGTGTCCAAGAACGGTTCCTCCATTCAAACGTTTAACACTTTATAGTTTACCAGATTTTTTTGTCAGACAAGTTCAGATTTTTGAATTTTCCTTCAATTGGGTATCTTGTGGTTTTGCCGTAATACTTGATTCAAGAAAGAATGTGCCAATAATTAATGGGAGGGCAGATAGCATTGGTAAGACATATCTGAATAAGCCATTTACCGGAGATGCCAGACAAACCAAGAAATTCATTAGTATCGGGATTGTAATGATTGTCAGTAGTCTATTCCGGTGTTTTAACCCAAACAGGAAGATTGCCAGTATCATCCAGGCAATTAGAGCGCCGTTTATAAGCATTGAGATCAACGGTAGGTTAGTGATGGCTGCCAGTAGTGAATCAATTGGACCTCTGACATGTTCGTTAAGAACGTAATGATGTTTAAAATGGCCAGTATCATTATAGGTGGCAGTATAAAACTGAGTTTCTGGCAGTATGGCTTTAGATTCAAAGGGTGCGTAATAAAGGTAGGTGTTGGCCAAAGTTGCGGAAATGTAAGTTTTGGGATGCTTGAGTCCCATTTGTAGCCATGCTCGCCAGTAGGGTTTCATCCGAGCCGGATGATATTCAGCTTTAAACGTACCTTTGACCGGATCCGATAAATTTGAATTATAAATTTTCGGTAGTGCTCGATAATTCAAAACGCCATTGATTGCTTTCTTCTGCGCGGCTGTTACGTCCTTTGGATGTTCACGTAGATATAAAGCTGTTTGTTGAAATGGGATACTGTACATTTCTGCGGGGGAACCAGGCTTGACGTGCAGAGCCGGCAACAGCATAGATGAGTATAAACTATAGATGACGACTAATGCTGTCGTCGAAGTCAGTAAAAGCCATTTCTTTCCATGGTGTTCAACGAGAAAGTAAACCAGTAGTGTTGGAATAATGATATAAATGCCATTATTGCGGAGGAGGGCAACTAATAAACCACTGACAAACATGACCAACCCATCTAACCACATTGCACGGCTACTAAAGTGATCGTGTCGAAACTGAACTAATGTTAAGGTAAATAGCGCAAAAACAGCATAATACAAAGTTTCCTTACACAATGTCGCAGCGTAGTAGATCCAAGTCGGATAAAAGGCAAAGTAGATGAGTGTACTTAAGGTAATGAGGTGTCCCATGTGCAATCGTCGCATGCTAAAGATAACATAGGCAAAAATGGCGGCTGTCGCTAGGCTTTGAATAAAGACAGTAAAAAATATCCCAAAGTTTGGATTGATCAATTTTGTACCAACTTTGAACAAGGACCCAAGCTCCAGTGTTGATAGGAATGGGTGATGATTACTCAGTTTGAAAGCCTGATTGGTTCCAGGAATCTTAACATGAAAGTACATATCTAGCTGTGTCCACCCGTCGCCACTTACATTTCCAGGATAGAAAATAAGTAGAAAAAGCAACCAGACACCGAAGATGAGTAAAAACGGGAACAGAAAAGGGTGACGATTTAGACGATTTTCGAACCAGCGGACTAAAGTTAGGGATTTTATGTAATCACAAATTTTAATAAACAGCTGAGAATGTAAAAATAGTACTAGTTGGATGAAAACTGTATAAAAAAGATAAGTAAAGGTCAGCAAACGAATTAAAGTGATGAATGCAAATGTAATTGACCCTGTAAACATGAGTAACGATTCGGTTTGACTAAAAGTTTGCCCAATCAATGTAGCTAAAGCTAGCAAGAAGGCTAATAGAAGGGTTGTTTTGTGAGCTTTTATCTGCTTTTGGGCGAGCGGAATTCTTGTCCAATGCCAAAACCAAAAGGTCAATCCTAAAATAATAATAATCGACAGTAAATTACTCGTTTGAAAAGTATTGGACAGTCGCTGAATAGATTGACTTAGTTTGTCAGGATAGGTGGGTTGAAACGATAAAAAAAGATTTGAGTTAAAAGTGATTGTCCAATAATTCAGCAATACCGTCAGTGCAAGAAGGATGTATTTGGCTGATGAATGTTGATTTTTTGAATTCGGGGAAATTGACATTGTATTGATTCCTTTTCGGTTACTTTGAAGCGTGAAGTACTAACTCTCATTAATGATTATTAGAAAAGCTGTATTTATTTTGGTCATCAAGTCTAAAGGACACCATGCAAGTATATCGCATTGTGAAGCTTCCGTGAACTTGTTGCCCTAAGGGTTAAGATAACGAGAGTAATATTTAATAACTATGACATGATTTAAGGGTCTAATCAGTTTTCACAGATTTTATACAGAAAAAATAACACAAATTCACATCAGAGAAGGTCGCCTTATTCATTTTGTTTCATGGTACACTTTGAATTAAAATGAAGAGTGCCCCGAAGGTTATTTGTTGAGGGAAAGCCGCTCTGACGTTAATGAGGGGAACTAGTACAGTGATTGATAATTATATTAAACCGAAAAACCA
>DMZB01000007.1 GCA_003482405.1 Lactobacillus sp.
AACCACTGTCTTCAATCTTGATTCTGAGCCAGTAAGTACCCTGTCTCAGAAGTCATCCTGTCACACTAAGCGGGCCAAAAACGCCCACTAAGTGTGAATGACACGGAACTCTGTCTCAGGTCTGCTTCACTTGACTACATCGTGCAGCACATCGTGAATGGGCGATTGTCTTTCGCTTGCACAACCCATTAACAGTATCGTCGTCAAATTTATGACTCTTAAAATATGCAGGTCAATGAGCTGTGCGAATTATACTATCGAAAGTGAGCTGGAGGGCGGAAACATTGAATTCGCCTGTGAAGGTGGCGTTAATCAGGCGGGTTATGCTGGATTTACACCACGGACGAACTTGAAGACACGGGTTTGGCGGCTTCAAGTCGAGAGCCAAGACGGTGGTCTTCTGGCTTAGCTCGGTCCCACGGCGATGATTCAATGTTGCCAACCGTAAGCGTCCGTGAGCATCATTCAGTACAAATGGCCGCCCTGTATAACGGATGTTTACTCACATCATAACTAAAAACAGTGCCCTCAGTTTGAAGATAACTTCAAATCGAGGACACTGTTTTAATTTCATTTAAAATGACTCATCGCCGTGCCAATGCACGGTCAATGTCGCGTTGCTGATCGCGCTTCTTCAAGGCCTCACGCTTATCATAGGCATGTTTGCCTTGTGCCACGCCAATCAACACCTTCGCAAAGCCGTGTTTGATGTAAACCTTCAACGGGACAATGGTCATCCCCTTTTGTGAAACTGCGGCCTGCAGCTTACCAATTTCTTTCTGATGCAGTAGCAGCTTTCGCGTCCGCAACGGGTCATGGTTGTACCGATTACCCTGTGTGAACTCTGCAATATTCACATTCATCAGGTAGGCTTCGCCATTTTTAATGGATACAAACCCATCGCCAATCGTAATTCTCGCGGCCCGGACAGATTTGATCTCTGTACCCGTCAGTGACATCCCTGCTTCATACGTTTCAAGAATTGAATACTCATGACGCGCTTTACGATTATTTGCCAGCGCGTCATTGCCGTTTTGCTTTCTTTTGGCCATCATCACGCCTGCCTTTCGTTCAGCTTATTTTGTGTAAATTACTTTTTCCGATCACCGTGGAAGTTTGTTTTTCCACCACGGCCAGCCTTATTGCGGTTGCTTTGGTAGTGGTTAAATCGCTTGCCACCGTCTTTTTCATCACGTTTAGCATTATTGTGGAAATTACGATTACCACGGTTGCCACCGTTGCCATTCCGACGACCACCGCCATTACCGTGGTTATCGTGCGCAACGCGAATATCCGTCGTTGGTGCCGTCCGTGGATCTACGATCGTAAAGTCCACAGCGCCGGCATCCTTATCCACCTTTTCCAAATGAACTTTGATTGGTTGCCCAATTTGGAAAATGTGGTGATGTCGTTCACCGATAAGTGCTAAATGACTTTCATCGTAGTCATAGAAATCGTCCTTCATGTTCGAAATGTGAACGAGTCCTTCAACCGTGTTCGGTAGTTCAACAAACATCCCGAATTTCAGTACGGAACTCACCACGGCGTCAAAGTCTTCACCGACATGATCAGCCATGTACTCAGCCTTCTTCATGTCATCTGTGGCCCGTTCGGTATCAATGGAGCGGCGTTCACGTTCAGAAGTATCCTGGGCAATCTGTGGCAGTTCATCAGCATATTTGGCCTTGGCAGCATCGCTGTCTCCGTTTGCGTCATACCAACGAATCATCCGGTGTACCATGTCATCAGGATAACGACGAATTGGCGACGTAAAGTGTGTGTAGTACTCGGCACCCAAACCGAAGTGCCCCAGCGGCTGGTCTGAATACTTCGCCTGTTTCATGGACCGGAGCATCATTGTTTGAACCATTTGTTCTTCCGGTGTGCCCGCAACTTCTTTAAGCACAGATTGTAACATCTTTGGCTTCAAGTTGTTTGGATCACCCTTAGCATTAATCCCAAACACATTTAACAGATCAAAGAAACGCTTAACCCGTTCGCCATCTGGTGTTTCATGGACACGGTATAAGAATGGCACGTGCATACGATCATAATGTTCAGCGACCGTTTCATTAGCTGCTAACATGAATGATTCAATCATCCGTTCAGCCAAACCACGCTCCCGTAACTCAATGTCCGTTGGGTGGCCTTCAGCATCAACAATGATTTTTGCTTCAGGTGCATCGAAGTCAATGGCACCACGTTGATGACGTTTTTTAACCAAGATTTTATGCAGTTCACCCATCGTTTCAAACATCCCGACCAAACTGTCGTAACGTTCCATTGTCTTGGCGTCGTGTGCTTCAAGGATCTTGTTAACACCCTTGTAGGTCATCCGTGCATGACTCTTCATCAAACTTGGGTAAATCTTGTGGTTGACCACTTTCCCAGTTGCATCAATTTCCATGTCACAGGTCATTGAAAGCCGTTCAACGCCTTCATTAAGCGAACAGATTCCGTTTGATAATCTTTTCGGTAGCATCGGAATGACGCGGTCGGTCAGGTAAACGGATGTTCCACGTTTGTAAGCTTCCTTATCAAGCGCAGAGCCCTCCCTCACATAGTAACTCACATCGGCAATCGAAACACCAAGATGGTAGTTGCCGTTTGGCAGTTTCCACGCAACAACCGCATCGTCCAAATCTTTACTTTCAATACTGTCAATGGTGACTAAGGGTTGATCTGTAATGTCAACACGGCCAGCCTTGTCCGCTTCCTGGACGGTATCTGGAATGGCATTGGCTTCATCTAAAACTTCCTGTGGAAACTCTGATGGCACATCATGTGCGTACACAATTTGAAGAATGTCGATTCCGGGTTCATCAGCGTTACCAATGACCTTTGTCGCCACACCACTCAATAATTGTGGATTCAAATCGCTTGGGTAGCCAGTAACATCAGCTGTGACAACTTCACCGTCAACTGGGTGGAGTCCGCCATCCTGAACATCAAAGGTATAACTACCAAGCTTTTTATCCTTTAACAAAACTTCCCCAATCACACTGGGGAGTTTAGGATCTTTCTTCGCGCGAAATTCACCGACGATCTGTGTGTAATGACGTTCGGTCACCTTAGTAACTTCGCCTTCCGGACCACGATCAGAACCTGGTTTTGAAGGACGTAGAATCTTCATTTCGACTGTATCACCAGTCATAGCATGTTTTGTATGATCAGGATTGATGTAAGCATCTGGTAGTTCATCGTCGTACGCAACAAAGCCAAAGCCCTTGTCATTACCGTGAAAAATGCCCGATAACCCGGCATCCGCCTTTACTATTGCCCACTTACCTGCATCAGTAACAGCGACCTTGCCAGTGCGTTCCAACCCAGCTAATGCTTGCACACTTAACGTGAATTCTGCTTCGGGCTGCTTTAACGCAGTCCCAATTTCAGCGGCGGTAAACGCCCCTACTGAATTGGCGCTTAAGTACGCCAAAATTTGTTGTTGTAAATTACTTTCTGTCATAATTACCTCATTTATAGTCTTTATTTTCATTCTTTTTAGAACAAACGCTGAAGGAAGGCCTCAACATCCGTTTGTAATTGGTGATGTGCTGTGTTTACTGTCAGCACATGACTTGCGTTTGGATAAACCTTAAACGTCACGTCCTTATGTAGCTCTTGCATTTTTGATTCAAAGGCTGCACCACTGTGCGGGTCAATCATCTGATCCGCATCGCCTTGAGCAATAAAGAAGGGACGCTGAATTGCCGACAGATTGGCCGCGACTTCGGTTTGGGCAAACGTTTCAATTTCCCGTAGTTGCTCTGGATTATGAACAGCTAACCAGTCCATGTTGGCCTTTTTCTCACTGTCTGTTAATTGGGTCCGTGCATAAATTTTGTCACTCAGTGCAAGAAAGTTTTGCGGCACGTTAGTTTGACCAACTCTGATAACTGGCGACGCAAAGGTCCCGCCACCGACTAAGGACGTGTCTATCTCCAATAAGCGGGTGGCAAACAAACCGCCAAGCGATAAGCCAAATACGGCAATTTGGTGATGCCCATGCGCCTTCAAAAAGCTCACCGCATCCTGCGCATTTTTCAGCCAAGCCGAGACTCCACCATGAATAATAATGTCTTTCGGCTCCATCGTACCATGACCGGCAAACATCGGGGCGTAGATCGTATATCCTGCACGCGCTAGACCACGCCCAATCATTCCCATATCATTGCTGCTTCCGGAATACGCGTGAAGCAGTAAAACCGCTTTTGGACCAGCCTCAATAAACAGCGGTTCAGGTTGGCGAAAATGAATTGTCATTGTTTCATCCTTTCACTGAAAAAGAGCAACAAAAAAGCCGGGACTAAGCCCAGCTTTGCCATACATCAATGAAAGCAGCATAAAAACTACTGTCAATTTGTAAACGTTAGTTGTTAAAAAAAGGCCTACTTATGCGAGGACAAGTACACTAACGCCAAGGCAATGCCAAAGAACAAAATGCCCAGGATTACCGTAACCCGTTGCATAAAGCCTTCAAAGCCCCGTGACTTTTGTTGAGCAAATAAGTCGTTTGCACCGCCGCCAGATAAAGCGCCTAAAGCGTCATCTGTTTTCGTGGGTTGCATCATGACTGCAATAACGATTAAGATTGCGATCACAATCAGTGCAGTTAACAAAAAATTATACAAAGTGGTTCCTCCCATTCAAACTGTGCGGTATGTCTCAACTAATTTAACATAAAATGGTGGGGAATGCTAGTGTGAGCGTGACCGAGTGCGGGAAAGTGCACACACCCATATTCCAATTTAGTCTCCGCCCCGCACACTGACCTGTTCTGCCATCCCCGCAATCTTTTCACGGATAAAGGCACGGTTTTCGTGCTGAGTTTCAATGATCAACGTATCGCCAGCGCGCAAAATTGTGTCACCATGCGGGATCACTTGCCTCTCTCCACGACGAACACCGATTAACAAGGCGTTGGCCGGCCATCGAAATTCCCGTACCTGATGCCCAACTAGAAAGGAACCATCAAATACCGGTACCTCAAGTCGATCCGTAAAGCCTGCTGCACGCTCAGCCGTTGGTGATAACATTTTACCCAACAAGGATTCATATATCGGCGCCCCACCGCAAACATCAACAGTAATGTAGGCCACTAAACACACGACTGCTAGTGGCATCAGATGTTTAAGTGAACCAACCATTTCCGTAATCAATAAAATAGCCGTAAACGGTGCCTTTCCGATACCTGCGAAATAGCCCGCCATAGCAAAAATAATCAAATTCACAACATACGTTTCAGACAGCAGTCCGAGACTGACCATGACCTGCCCATATATCGCGCCAATCACTGCGCCTAATGTCAAAATCGGCAAAAAGATGCCACCTGGCAAACCTGAACCATATGCAACCATCGAAAAAACGAAACGAATGACAAACAGCGCAATAAGCATCACGATGCCAAAATGTGCATGTGCTAAATCCAAAATGACACTGTTGCCACCACCCAAACTGGCCGTCCACCACCAGCCTACTGGAATCGTCAATAACAGCGCGACTACGCCGTCGAGATAACGTGGCAGGCGAATCTTTTCGTACCACGATGGCAACCGTAGCAACACTGTTTGATAAAGTCTGCCTAAGAGTCCTAAAACAACACCGAGCACAATTAAATGCCCGTAATCGCGTAAAGGCAGGCCACTTGAGTATGGGATATGTAAAACCGGAGTTTGACCAAAAAAGCCAAGTGAAACAAAGTTTGAAACCACGGCACTCGTCAGTGAAGTCAACCAGACTAGCGGAGAAAAATTATGGTAAATTTCTTCCAATACAAATAAGGTACTGGCAATTGGTGCGTTAAAGGCTGCGGATAAACCGGCGGCTGCCCCACTTGCGATAGCAACACGGCGGTTCGTGCCTTGCTGGCCACGTAGCGTGGCATAACCCTGACCGACTGCTGCGCCGAGCTGTATTGAAGGTCCTTCCCGGCCAAGCATCAGACCAGAACCAATGGCCGCAATGCCCCCGACAAACTTTTTCCACAGCGTCGGCCACCAAGGTTCGTCAAACTCCCCTGCTAGTTGGCCTTCAACTTGGGGAATCCCAGAACCGCTAATTTGTGGACTCGTTTTAACGAGTAACCCGATGAGCACACCAAGAATAATCATTCCAATAATCCACGGTATCAGCAACCACGGTTCTTGCCGCATTGCCCCATATGCAAGTTTGACCCCATCTAACAGGTGCTCAATCGTAAGTCGAAACAAACTCACCGCAAGACCAGAAATCAAACCGACTGCCAGTCCAGTAATCACTGTATTGACACGGGTTAAATCAAGAGAAAGTCGTGGACCTTGTTTTCTGTTCAAATCATCACCTCATTTTCTATTTCTACATTTTATAAGAAAGTTCGATTATATTCGTTTACAAAATACTCAATAATTAACCGCACCGGCTGATCATCGATCACATCGAGCTGTTCAGGCAATAATAACTGAGTTTTTTTTAGATTATAATAATCGGTCAACACTTTCGTTAAGTTAAGGCTATGCCGCAATAAAAAATGACGATCAATGAGGCCGCGAACCATTATCCGATCCTGTAACAGTAATACATCCCACTGATAAGAACGGAACAAACCACGCTTCACACCGGTCTCATAATAAATGATTGCCTGCTGTTGCTGTTGGTTCAAAGCATCTTGCAAATTGCGGTAATCAGTATCATTGGCGGCCTTTAAATCCTGTAAAAATTCATCTGAGATTGTCCGCGAAATTGTTAGCGACTGGTCAAACAACATTTGAAATTGGTGAAAAAAGCTCGCTACATCCCCATTTAGTTGAGGAATATCTAAATCTTCTATGTAAGCTAAATACATTTTAACAACTGAATGAACGACGTCATCTTTCGAATCAAAATACTTATAGGCCGTTCGCCTTGAAACGCCCATCACCTTAATCAGGTCGTTCATGGTCAACCGTGCAAATCCCTCACGCATAAAAACAACGGTCACGCGCTCCAAAAGCTCATGCCGCTTGGCCACCTCATGTTGTGTTGCCATTCAAATCTCCCCCATCAAGCTAAAGTTCTTATACCTTTTAGTATAGGTGAACAAAGTAAACATAATAACCGACCCTTGTCTATTTCATTCTTTCTTTGTTAACTTTACTCTTTCATAACTTTCTGTCAGGTTCACTACCACTACGCTCAAGCACGGCAGGATCATCAGTAATTTTACGCCGAAAAAAATAGAACCCCCACTCATGTGGAGATTCTATCTTTCGATTATCATCTAAACTAAGCTTTTTTGTGAAAATTACTTGTTGATGATGGCGTTACGAGCTTGTTCACTCAAGTTGTAGAATGAGTGAATGCCCTTGTATTCAGCAGTTGTGCCTAATTGGTCTTCAATCCGCATCAACTGGTTGTACTTAGCGATCCGTTCAGTACGGCTCATTGAACCAGTCTTGATTTGACCAGCGTTGGTAGCAACAACCAAGTCAGCAATCGTTGTGTCTTCAGTTTCACCAGAACGGTGTGAAACGATGGCAGTGTATCCGGCTTCTTTAGCCATTTCGATAGCTTCAACAGTTTCAGTCAAAGTACCGATTTGGTTCAACTTGATCAAGATAGCGTTAGCAACGCCCATCTTGATACCCTTTGAAAGGTAGTCAGTGTTGGTAACGAATAAGTCGTCACCAACTAATTGAACCTTCTTACCTAACTTGGCGGTTAAGGTAGCCCAGTCGTCCCATTCGTTTTCATCCAACGCATCTTCGATAGAAACAATTGGGTACTTGTCAACGATACCTTCAAGTAATTCAGTGAATTCTTCGGCAGTGTAGCTCTTGCCGTCACCAACTAAGTCATACTTCTTAGTATCCTTGTTGTAGAATTCTGATGCGGCACAGTCAAAGGCAATTGAAATGTCTTTGCCAGGTACGTAGCCAGCTTTTGTGATGGCTTCAACCAGAATTTCAAATGGTTCTTCGTTGTTCTTCAAGTCAGGCGCAAAACCACCTTCGTCACCAACGGCAGTGGAGTAACCACGGTCGTTTAAGATGCTCTTCAAAGCGTGGAATGTTTCTGAACCATAACGAACGGCTTCTTTAATAGTTGGGGCACCAACAGGCATGATCATA
>DMZB01000006.1 GCA_003482405.1 Lactobacillus sp.
ATCCGTATGTTATCGCTGTACGAAAAATTTTCGGACTGATGCAAATCATCTTCAATTTCCAAACGTCAGACGTTGATTTGCCATCGTTGAGGCTGGCCTATGGTGGGTCCTCGACGCATACCGAATTACAGAGTCTAACGAAGTTACGACAAGGTGAAGTTAACGCGAACATTAGTGGCGACCGTAATATTCAATTTACGGTTCAACTAACTGATGAAGAACGTTATCGATACGATGGGGGGCTTTAAAGGTGACAACTGAAAAGATAAAAAAACATCGTTTACACTGGCCGCACCCACTTCGTTCCGGAAAAAGGAATGTTCGTAAGGTTTTCAATGTTGGCCGGAATTTCAAGCAGTATACGGCCAATATGTTGAATACGAGAGTTGAGGACATTAAATCAGGCAAGGTTGATCCGAGCAACAACTGGCCAATGATTCTTGGTTATCTCAAAATACTGGCCGTTCTCATGGTAATTACTGGCTTGATTTGGCTACTGACGCTTTAGGGGGTGTGGTAATGGATAATGATCCAGAAAACGATCAGAGCAGTCAGTTGGCCAAAGATGCAACAAAACGAATTTCTAAAAAATGGCTCAAACGGGGTTTGGCGGCCGTTTTTGGTAGTTCAACTGTGCTCGCTATTGTCTTTGCTGTTGTGTTTGCTGGTCTGCTAATTGTAATGATGACAACATCTAGCGATGACAATGACTGTAGCACTGATCAGGATAATACCAGTGTGACGGCAGGAGCGGCCACGTCCGCGGATATGAATAAAAATGCGAAAACAGTTTATGACTATTTGATTAAAAAAGGAGCTACCTCTGCTGGTGTGGCTGCTGTTATTGGGAACATGCAATCTGAGTCAGGTTTAAACCCTGCGAGAACTCAAGGTGATGTGGCCGAAGGTGCAGCCGTTAGTGATACTGATGTTGGACTTGGGTTGGTTCAATGGACTGCTGATAGACATACTGCGTTATTGAACGCTGCTAAAGCCAAAGGTGTTGATTGGAAAGACATGAGTTTTCAATTGGATTACCTTTGGCAGGAAGTTCAAAAAACGCCATCGTTCAAGAAAATATTATCTTCAAATGATATCGATTCGGCTACGCAAGCATGGATTGATGATTATGAACGACCACAAGTACGTACTCAGCCCAGCCGTCAGGCACAGGCTCATCAGTGGTACACGAAACTAGCCGGAACTGATCCAGTTATGACGAGTTCATTTGATAATGCGACCGATCCAACGACTAGCACTAGCTCAGATGGTGGTCAATCTGATCAATCCTGTGAGGCGGGTGGTGATGACAGTAGTGACCCTGGTGAAGCCAAAGGCGATGATTACCCTGATAATTTAAAGAATGCGACACAGGATTCTATTGATGATCAAAATGGTTATCCAAATCGTGAGTGTACTAGCTGGTCGGCATGGCGCATGCAGTCTGCTGGTGTACCTGGTAACTTGATTCATGCTTTAGGTAATGGTGCCCAGTGGGCCACCAGCGCACGAGCTGAAGGTGTGCAGGTGGATCATGATGCTAAGGCCGGAACCATTGCTCAATTTGATGGAACTGGCAGTAATCCTTATGGCCATGTGGCTTACGTGGATTCTGTTGATGGCGATAAGGTCAAACTGGAAGAATACAACTGGCTTGTCGGGGGTGCTCCAGATGGTAAGTATCACACACGCACAATTCCGGTAAGCCAGGTCTCGAATTTTATTCATTTCAAAGGAACGAAGCAAGGGGATAAGTAAAATGCAAAATAGGAAACAAGGTACTTCTATTGTTTGGTTATGCGTCATCTGTTTTGTTTTTGGAGCCGGTTTGATATTTGGTGTCCAAAAGGTTTTTATTGATCCAAAGCAAGATGCGCGGGTCGCACAATTGACTGCGGACAAGCAGGCATTAACACAGAAAACAAAGACCCTGAAACAGGCTAAGACTTCTGCTGAAGGCTCTGCTAAACAGGCTGTTCACAGTTCTGATGTGACGACTAACTATCCACAGATGGATCAGCAGGCTCAGAACCTGTTCGGTGCTATGTTTAATTATGACAACAACTCTTACGGTGATCGACATGATCAAGTTGCTAAATATAGTTCAGCAGCGCTGGCTGACACGTTAGTTGGCACTAAACAGCAGATTCAAAATAACGAAAAGGCACAGCGACAATCTAATATGCAATCGACGTTACTGTCAGTCAATTTGACGCATAACACTGGCGAAAATCAGGCTAAACAGCTGCAAGGTTTGGCGTTAGTTAAATACTCGGTATTAGCAGATGGCATGGACAGTAATGGCCGCACGGCGACCTCGATTTATGCCGTCACGTACAATCCAGGACAACAAATTTTTACGCAGGTTAAGTATCTTGGCGTTATGGCAAAGTAGGCGATTTGATGACGTATTTAGAAGTGTCCAATGCGCTTGAAGCAAATGGTGACAGTCAAATAAATCGAATAACGGTTGGCGGTTATTTCTTGCTGATGCTGACGATCGGCGCACTGCCAATCTTGCAATGGCAGCATATCAATGGTTTGCTGATGCTCATATTTTTACTGATTCTTGTTACCATGCGGGCTACCAAAGATCCGATCGTGAAGTCATATCCGCAGTCACGCCCCAATGAATCGTGGTGGGCAGTCAGTCTACGCATGTTGATGTACGTTTTCATGCCATTTGTGGCGATTGTAGCGGTTAGTTTAGTGGCCGCTGGCAATCATGACTCAGCTGTCAGTTCGACTAATACAGCGACTTTGAGCAGGCAAATCATGAATTCACCAGCTATGATGCTGATGGTTTTACTGATTGCACCGTATCTTGAAGAAGTAGTGTTTAGACAGTCTGTTTTTAGTGGTGTGACCAAGTGGCTTCACGTTCACTTAACTGGTGCAAACGAAAACGTTTGCTGGTGGATCGCAGCTATTTTAACCGGCTGGGCGTTTGGCATGATGCATGAGGATTCGGTACTACTGGTTTATGTGTTATTTTCGATTTATTTGCAGTGGATTTATCACCGCGAACGTGACCTTCGTTTCAACATTGTCACGCATATGGGTGTTAATACACTGACATTTTGTTTGCTGTTATGGCAGCGGTAGGTGAGGAAAACATGGAAATGATTAATTTAGCGGTGGATCAGGAAGAGTGTCGAATCATTAACCAACTCATTCCGATTAATCGCAAACCTTTTTTACAACTTGAACAAGAATATTCAGTCAAGACCATAAAAAAAGACCACACGAACTATGAAGCTCGTGCAGCCGAAGATCTATTACGTGTTTATGATGATTTGACTTCTGGCATACTTGGTTTGCAAGAGATTAATAAAGCTGAAACTGGCATGTTGACAGTTTCTCAGCGGCAATTTATCAGTCTCAGTGGTTTGAATACTTATATTACGCGTAATTTAGACGAACCACGATTTTTAAGTGGCGTGAAGAATGTGATTGCCGTAAATAAAGATTTTATTTATCCATATTCGTGCCTGGTACAATTGCAACGTTTGATCGTCGAGGTTTTTAACAATACGTTGTTATTGGCGCATGGTATGTCAGGAAACTACGTGGTCAACCGTGTTGATTCTGTTGCTGTGATGCGCTGGGCAATCACCGATTCGGAGCTTTCTTCTAAATGGCTACGGACGACTACGGGATTATCCTATACACAAATCAGTAGCATTCGTAAAGATGATGGCGTTTTGAATAGTATGCGTCACGATCGCGTGTGCCGAATGGCGAACCAAGTGCTGTTGAACGTTAGTTAATTTTGAGAGTATTCAATCCATCCATATCCGGTTGTTTTTGAGTTCACTTTACCGTTATCAAGATAATATTCTGGGTACTTGGGTCCATGCTGATACCACAGAGCTGGGTTAGGAGATCCTATTATATAAGCTTGCCATCAAAAAATGGAATTAATCAGCCTTCTGATTCGTAGAGCATTCGGAGGTAATCCCCATCTTTTATTTACCTAAGCCATTTTGAGAATGTCTTCGGGTCACTTATATGTAACTGAT
>DMZB01000177.1 GCA_003482405.1 Lactobacillus sp.
AATAAGGGGATCAAGAAGTTATCTGCGTGGCACATCTACTTAGCCATTGGTTTCTTGGTGATTGTGTTGTTAGTCGGTCCAACCATGAAATTGTTGGGTGGTGAAGGCCAAACGTTGGCCTTAATGGTCCAACACTTTACGGCGATGTCGTTTAACAAAGCTAATCCTGGTGTAAACAGTTTTGCTCAACACCAAACCATGTTTTACTGGGGTTGGTGGTTGTCATACATGCCTGTCATGGGATTATTTATCGCACGGATTTCACGCGGTAAAACAATCCGTCAGGTGATTGTCGGCATGTTAACGTATGGTGTCGGAGGCTGTTTAAGTTTCTACGCGGTCCTCGGTGGTTATGCACTGTGGTTGCAGCAGACTGGAACCGTTAACTTAGTTCACATTTTGAATACTCAAGGTCAAGCGTCTGTCTTGGCTGCTTTGATTCAAACATTGCCACTAAAAATGTTGATGCTTGTGATGTTTTGTCTGTCATGTTTCGTATTCTTGGCGACGACAATTTCATCATCAGCGTTCATCGTCTCATCGTTCACCAGTTTAAAGCTGACGGGAACCCAGCAGCCAACTCGCTGGAACCGGATGGCATGGGTCATTATCTTCATCGTCTTTTCACTGGGCATTGTGCTGGTTGGTGGTTTTGAAACGGTGCAAGCGATTTGCACGATTGCTGGTTTCCCACTGATATTTGTGGCGTTGTTGTTGATCTATTCAATTTATCAAGCCGTCATGACTGATCCTTCAGTTAAGCGGGCAAACTTGGTGGCACCAGCCAACGAGCGACGTGAATGGATGCGTCAACGGTTATCTGAACAATAAAAATAAGCATTCGAACAGGAGCTTAATTACTCCTGATAACATAGAACAGCTGTCGTAGAGCTATATCAGGCTTTGCGGCAGCCGTTTTTTGTTAAGCATGTCGGATAATAAATACACTGGCGAATTTCCTTGGATTACTCAGGTTCGGTTAGTTGACGAACGAGGATCACGACGAAATCCTGTGTTAACCAACGATTCTAGACATTCCAGTCGAGATTTTTTCCTCGTTGCTATGATACGTTTAAGCGATTGTGGGGGGAATTATGTATAAAGAAGATTTATTGAATCGGCATGATCGGATCGTTTATCGAATTATTCTGGACGTTTATTTACAAGACGGCAAGGCGAATCTGGTCGGCATAAGTGAGCGACTAAAGATCCCCTTATCCACACTCAAACGTTATTTGAGTGGGCTGAAACGAGAACTGGCCCCTTGGGTCAAACAAAATAAAATTGCGTTTGGCGTGAGTGGGACACAGGTCACCTTTCAATTGTTTGGGGTTGCCACAATCGAGGAAATACTGGTTGAAAAACGACTAGTTACCGCTGACAATGTGGTACTTCTAAAATTTTTGTACCAACATCATCTTCGCTACCAGGGTGTTCAATTGATGAGGTTGCTTCATGTGAGTGAAGCGTCCTTGTATCGCAAGTTAAGGGTTTTAAATCAACTGTTGGCGCCATTTGATTTGATGGTCGGGCATGGACAGCTCACCGGTAATTTACGACAGTTGCAATTCTTCTATTTTAATTTTTGGCGGACCATTGGCACGAAGATGCCAGTTTTAAAGGAAACAGCCGCGATTCGACAATATCTAATTGATGCTGGTTTTATGTTTGATGAGCAGCTAACGGAACGATTGAACACATGGCTAACTGTGTGTCAGCACAGTGCACAGAATCAATGGCATTTCCGTCAAAAGACTTCAGTGCAGGTGCAACGTTTGGTCGCTGCAATGCCAGTTGAAATTCAGATACCTTCACAAGTGGTCGCAAACGTGGATATTGATTGCGAGACACTCGCATTTTTCTTAATGCTACATAGTGAATTTGTGTTTAGTGATGGACTATGGACAAAATTTCTGAGGAAAACATCTGCTCCCATTAAACGGTTGAACAGACTAATTGGGGTTTGTCAGGCTGGACTAAACGACGGTTGGCCGGTGACAGATTCAAGTCCGCAACTTACCACGCAAAAACTTGCTGGCTTGTTGATTGTGCCGCTATTGACGAAAGGGGATGTGCAGATTTTTAATGACATCAGTTTTCGTTACTTTAATCGCGTCTTTTTTGACGCTAGTGATGATGCGGCCTTTATGCGCGTGCATCAGCAAATGACGCAGACGGCGAGCCCGTGGATCAATCGCTTTATGCAGGCGCATTGGTCGTATATCGAACGACGTCTATGGCCTTATCTGGTGACCAAATCGGCTAACAGTATGCCACCAGTGACAGTTGGCCTAGCGCTGGGTTTTTCAGAGCAGGTTACACTGTTTACCAAACGGCAGTTAAAAAATGAACTGAAAAAGCACTTTGCTGTCAGCGTGGAAACCTATCAGCCAGACTTAAAAGTTGACCTACTCGTGGTCAATGAACGGACGGCGTCTAGCATCGTAACACCGCAGAAACAAGCGGTCGAGCGGATTACAGAATTAGGAACGGAAACGGATTATCAACGCATTGCACGGCGTTTGCAAGCATTAAAAAGTGGGACACATTTGGGTAGTAGTAAGTGAAGGGTTTAGTTAGGTTTGGTCACTGACTGAACCTTTGTGCTGACTCAAAAAATACATTGACCATGAAAAGACGCTCAACGGTTGCTATTACGGCTGTTGGTCGCCTTTTAAAAATCGACAACGACTGTTCGCGAATCACGAGCGCAGAAATAGATTGCAAAGACTGATGGCACAGGGGATGGCAGCAATGTTCACTCAAAGGTGACGAGTTTGTGGTCAAACTTGAGCG
>DMZB01000099.1 GCA_003482405.1 Lactobacillus sp.
ATTACATACAAATATGTTATTTAAAATACCGGTTCAAAAACGCCTGAATATGCCTTTGGTACTCAGCCGGATCATGTTTAAACGACGCAGCGTGTTTGGCACCCTTAACGACCCATAGTTCTTTTGGACCTGCCGCAGCCTTGTAATTCTTATACACCATTCGTGTTGGCACAAATGTATCTTTGCTGCCATGAATAAAGAGCATCGGACGGTGATTGCGTTTGACCGCGTTTACGGCGCTGGCTTCCGAATAATTATAACCGGCACGGACCTGGCTAATTGCACTGACGATTGGCACCAAGGGCCGAGAAGGAATACCATACATTGACTTTGCCTGATAGCTGATTTCGTCTTTAACAGACGTGTAGCCACAATCTTCGACGTAGGCTTTCACCTGCTTTGGCACGTTCGGTTCGCCGCTGACCATCATTGTTGTGGCGCCACCCATTGAGACCCCGTCCATCAAGATTTGACTGTCTTGTCCATTTTTCTGGATTACTAAGTTAATCCACTTCAGATAATCCTTGCGGTCCAGCCAACCGTAACCGATGTACTTACCTTGTGATTGTCCAGCCGCACGGTCATCTGGAATCAGCACATTAAACCCCATGTTGTGAAACATCGTCCCATACGCGGACATTTTTTCCTTTGTTCCACCAAAACCATGGGCAATGACAACCGTTTTATTGGTTTTTTTCGCTGCAGGCAAGTAATTAGCCACCAATTTCAAGTTTCCTGGCTGGCCGGTAATCGCCCAGCGTTGTTTTTTTTGCTGACGAAACCACTGATCTTTTTGATATAGGGGATCGGTCTTCTTCATAGCTGCATTGTTGATAAAAGCCTTATGACTGCGGACTTCGGCTACTTGAAAGAAGTACGTGCCAGCACCGACCAATCCGCCAATCAACAGAACTACAATGACGATCAGCGTAATCCATAAGCCGCGGTGACGTTTTTTGATTGGCTGGCCGCCGTGACGCATTTGCGTTTTTGCCATTTAGTTAACCCCCTGCTTTAGTTGTTTCACTCTAACACGATTCATCCCCTGACACAACGGGCGTTTATGCGTCAGGACTGGTATAATAGCGTTAACATTGTTGTTAAACGGAGGGATTTCATGAAGTACAAACAAAACTGGAATTTGGAAAACATCTTCCCTGGTGGTTTCGATTCACCTCAAGCAAAAGCACGCCTCAAGGAACTCAACGAAGATATGAGCGCCTTGACTCAAGAACTGACGAGTCTCGACTTAACCGCAGATGCACCAGACTATCACGGTCTTACGGCTTATCTCAATCATCGCGAGAAAGACTTGAACGGTCTAATGGAGCTGAATGTTTTCTGGACCGCTCACCAGTCTGCTGATTTTAACAACACCGCGATTGCACCCAAACTTGCTCAAGTGAGTGAAGCGTTTAGTACATTTAAGGACCTCGAAATTTCGTTTGGCAAAAAATTAACGACGGTTAGTGACGACGACTTCAAGACTTTGATTGCGCTGCCCACTTTCAAAAACATCGCCTACAACCTGACTGAAGACCGCAAAAAGGCTGATGAACAACTAGACGAAAAGTCAGAAAGCATCATCAACAAACTAGCTATCGACGGCTTCACCGGTTGGAGTACTCACTACGATACCATTGCTGCTCAAATTAGCGTGCCTTATACCGATGAAAACGGAAATAAACAAACCTTATCTGCTGGACAGGCCCTCAATCAGCTGACCGGTGCGCCTGATAATGACACACGCAAGCACATCATGGCTGCTTATGAGAAGGCTTGGGGCAGTCAGGAAGCCGTCGTCGGTGACACACTGAACCATTTAGCTGGTTTCCGTTTGCAAAACTACAAACTGCATGGCACTGACGATTATTTGAAGTACCCGCTTGAATTAAACAGAATGAGCCGGCAAACGTTGAACGCAATGTGGAATGTCGTTGAAGCCAATAAAGGCATGTTCATTCCGTACATGGACCGCAAAGCACAGTTACTCGGCAAAAAAACGTACGACTGGCAGGATCAGACCGCGCCAATCATGGTCGACGGCTTCGAAAGTAAGTCTATCGACTATGATCACGCTGCTGACTTTATCGTTGAAAACTTCCATAAGTTCAGTCCCAAAATGGCTGAACTCGCCCAAACCGCGTTTGATAACCAATGGATCGAAGTTGAAGACCGTCCTGGCAAACAACCTGGTGGTTACATGGAAGAAATTCCGGAACGACAAGAATCCCGTATTTTTCTCACTTACACTGGCACCGCTGACGACGCATCATCCGTTGCACATGAAATTGGTCATGCGTTCCACTACAGCGTTGTCAAAGACCTGCCAGAAATGCGCCGTGACTACGCGATGAATGTGGCTGAAACTGCCTCTACGTTTGCGGAACTCGTGGTTGCCGATGCCAACGTCAAATCCGCGACCAGCCTTGGCGAAAAGATCAACTTACTCGACACTAAAATGAACAACCCTGTTGCGATGTTTATGAATATTCGCGCCCGTTATCTGTTTGAAACGAACTTCTACAAGGAACGCCTCAACGGTCAAGTTACGCCTGAACGCATGGACGACCTGATGTTGGCCGCGCAAAAGTGGGCCTTCTCCAATCACCTTGGCACTTACCACCCACACTTCTGGGCCAGCAAGTTGCACTTCTACATTGATGAAATTCCGTTCTATAACTTCCCATACACGTTTGGCTATCTGTTTAGTCTCGGTATTTACGCCAAGGCGCAAGCAAGCGGCGGGAACTTTGAGGATCAGTACATCGCTTTGCTGCGCGACACAGCCAACATGTCCACCGAAGAGTTAGCTAAGAAACATCTCGACGTCGACCTGACCAAACCTGACTTCTGGCAATCTGGTGCCGATTTGGTTAAAAAGGATATCGATGAGTTCATTAAACTATCTGATCCACTCGTTTAAACCTAAATCGTGAGGAGGTTATTATGTCGGTTACTGCGTTTACATTTCCATCGACGGACCGCCGTCACGAACTTGAGGCGCGTCTCTGGACTCCCGATGACAAACGGCCAGTCGGGACAATTCAAATCGTTCATGGCATGGCTGAGCATATCGACCGGTATCAAGAGTTTGCCACCTACCTCACCGACCACGGTTGGGTCGTTGCTGGCGATAACCATCTTGGACATGGTCACTCTGTCGGGCATTCACCTCTAGGTTACTTTGGCAAACAACAACCAATCGAGCACCTGATCAATGATGAATTCACACTGACTAAACAGTTGCGACACGATTATCCAGGCGTGCCCCACATTATTCTCGGTCACTCGATGGGAGCAATGATGGTCCAGTTGTTTCTTACGCAATATGGCAGTTGGGTTGACGGCGCCGTGATTATCGGTTCGGCAGTGTCGCACCCCTTACTCGCCGTGGTCCGACCAATCGTTGCCGTATTGAATAACTTTTCACCACGACGTCCGAATCATACACTCGACAACATGGCGTTTGGTGGCTATGCAAAGCGCTTTCCAGAAGACTTTCCGTTTCAATGGCTTTCCGAGAATCCCGCTAATGTCCATCGTTACAACAACGACCCGCTATCTGGGTTTACATTCACGAACAATGGCTTCTCCGTGCTCTTCCGTCTGGCCACTTTGTCGACCAAACGTCGTTGGCATCAAGGCATTCCCAAAACGCTGCCGATTCTGTTTACCAGTGGCAAAGAAGACCCAGTCGGTGGCTTTGGTTTAGGGCCACGCCGCCACGTGAAATCGCTCATTCGCAATGGTCACCAAAACGTCACGTTACGTTTATGGCCTCACATGCGTCATGAAATTCTAAATGAACGCGATCACGAGCAAGTCTATGCGGTAATATTGAAGTGGATCGAAACACAAACTATGACAAACACACACTCTGTAGAAAGGAAGTGAGCACATGTTCCCTGAACGTTTACGGGCTATCCGCCGCGGGCGCCACATTACGTTGGACCAGCTGGCAGATGCATTAAGTCAAAACTTATCACCTAACGAAAAGCCGAACACGGCTTCACAAATTGGTAACTGGGAGCGTGGCATCCGCACCCCTTCCTACATTGAAGTGCGTAAACTATCTGAATTCTTCGATGTCTCCCTCGATTATCTGACAGGTAAAACAGAACTGGACGAATACGACCTTGGCCGCTTATTCTTGTCTGGCAAACGGTTGACGTTTAATGGTGAAACATTAAGCAGTCAAGACCGTTACGAAGTTTACCAACTGATCGAAGGTTACCTTCATGGCCGTCAAACGCGCCGTGCTGACGTGCCAATCGATCATCAAGAAGAACTCGACCTCAGTTATGATGACGAGGACAATCAGCATTAGAAAGGTTTTTAATCTGAATGAATCCAAAACAACTTCGTAAACTCAAACGGCAGGTTGATCAACACAAATCTCAGCAAGCTGACGCACCGGCTGTTCAAACTGCATCAGCGTCCACATTGAAATCCGCCAACGATTATATCAGCCAAATGACTGACTTTCGTGAACAATTTAACGACTTCAGCGAGGCTGCCTTCCTCATTAACCAGGTGTTGGAAGCTGACCGGCTGTTAGCACGGGGCTTATTACCACAACCGTTGCCAGAGCTGTTACTACCGGATAATTTTCAAGACACCGTTTATCAGCATGTCCTAAAACAATATCCCATTGGTGACAAACGTGGCGATCAGGTGTGGAATGAGCTGTCTGCTGCGTTACCTCGTTTGGATTCGGCGTTACGTAATTTCCGTGATTATCTGGAAGCCACCTATGGCATGTGGGCATACATCTCTGCGCCGTTTGTCAGTGACTTAAGCAAGTATCTCGACGGTCGCCCTACCCTTGAACTAATGGCCGGTAACGGCTATATTTCAAAAGGTTTGCGGGATAAACAGTTGAAGCAGGTAATCTACGCTACTGATTCCAAAGATTGGACCACAGAAAACGAAACCGGCAAACACCCGGTAACGGAAATCGAGCAATTAGACGCATTACGTGCCATTGAAAAATATGGTAATCAAGTTGGCGCTATCGTTATGTCTTGGTCTCCTGACGGTCAGGATATCGACTGGCAGGTCTTGCAGGCGATCCGTCAATTGCCAAACAAGCCCGAATTCATTGTCATTGGTGAACGAAATGGGGCTACTGACTCTAAAACTTTTTGGCAAAATGCCGACCTTATGGAAAATGAATCGCTGAATCGTAACTTCGGTCAGTTTGACTTAATTCATGACCGTGTATACATCGTCAAGTAACCCATCAAATGAGGTAGTTATGAATAAATCATTACGTGACGCACTGTCGTTTCTGGCAGGTGGCGTGTTCCTCTTTGCCTTTGGCATCTGGGACAAACAGCTTGCCAGTGGTGCGTTTGGATTCGTGTTATTGCTGATTGGTCTATATAATCTGTATAACTATTGGCATGACAAGCAAAATAAAAATAACTAATCAATAAATCAGCCATTTGATTAGCATTTACAGATTCTTTTAAATCATGTTCACTTGGCTGACCGATCCTTACAGTTGCCGATTAATCTTCGTTAACAATTCGGCTAACAATTGTTGCTCGCCCGGGGTCAGTGACCCGATCGTCCGGTCGGCCACGCCTGCTTCAAACTGATGGATTGTAGGATATAAAACTGTTGCCTTGTCCGTCGGATATAACCGACGGACTTTTTTATTGACCGCGTCGGATCGTTTTTCAACATAACCTTCAGCAATCAGCTTTTGAACCGCCCGGAAACTCGTTGTCCGATCAACTGCCATATCCGCGGCTAGGGCGTCGAAAAACAGGCCTGGTCGCTCACAGATGCGCAGTAAATATTGAAATCGATTATTATTCAAACCTTGCGGGGCAAACTCATGGTTCGCACTCGCAGTCGCCCGACGCGAAAATGTACCGATTTGTCGTAATTCATCAATCATTTTAATCTCCTTGTTGCATTTGCAATAAAATAAAACTATACTAAGTGCCATTAATAACAAAGGAAGCAACGCTATGTGGCAACTAAAAAGGTTTTCTGAACTAACTCCAACTGAATTATACGACATCTTCTACGCTCGAATCCAGACCTTTGTGGTTGACCAAAAACGCATTTATCAAGAAGTCGATGAAAACGATAAAACCGCCCTTCACTTGATGGATTACGAGAACGGTCATCTTGTTGCATATGCACGTATCTTCACAGAAAAACAGCACGTGACGTTTGGCCGCGTGCTGTCGATACCTGCTGTCCGTGGGCAAGGCTATGGGCGCCAACTACTAGAACAGGTCATGCAGGTGTTAACTGACCATTTCAGTGACTTACCCATTGAGATTGAAGCTCAAGAACAGGTTCAAGGTTTATATACAAAATTTGGTTTTCATACAGTTGGTGGCGTCTTTTTATTCAACCACACGCCCCACGTGAAAATGGTTCACGAGTCACTGCCTACTCGTGCAATTCAATCGGCTGTCCGTCAGGATCCTGAATAAACGTCATCGGTTTGCCAGTGAACTCATCGTGTCGGATCGGCTCTGATTTCACACCAAGTTCGGCCAGTTCAATCACCGTTTGCGCCACATCCTTCACGGCAAACGCAATGTGACGCAGGCCCAGCGCTTCTGGGTAGGTCAACCGTGCGGGACTATTTGGCCGCACGAACAGCTCCAACTGCACATTTTTCGCACAGAGCATAATCACTGTGTCGTGTTTAATTGGCCGGTCGTATTCACTGACCATTTGAAAACCGAGTTTTGTAATATAAAAGTCCTTGGCCTTCGAGTAGTTTGAAACAACGATGGCAATGTGATGCAATGTGCTGAGTTCCATTGTGAACCTCCCTTATGCGCGATAATGGAGATTATGGTTTCTCCCCACCCCACGACACCTTTCCTCTTTAGTGTAGCATACTCACCGATCAACACCATTTTCTGCATCTAGATCGGTAAATGAGCAGATATGCCGATTATCTGAACTGCAGTTAGACGCCAAAAAACGTAAAAAAAAGCTTCTATCATAATTGATAGAAGTTAGTTTGGCGTGTCTGGTATACCTCCCAGACTTGAGGGGTTCTTCAATCACGAAGAACTGAGTACCGGCACCCGATTAGTAGTCGGTGGGTGGGCCGCCGTGTTCCACAACACGAACGATCAAGCACTCCTTATACGAAGGAAAAACGTGCCCCCGGCTTCGATAGCCACTAGCTTCCGCAGAAGAACGACATTACTGCCGTCTGGCTGATCTCGACTCATCGCATGTAGACACCTTAACATCTTATTGAGATGAATGCAAATATGACATTAAGACACTTTCTTTGACAGAATCGATTCAGCGACGTTAAATATAAATAAATAATGTTAAGTTAATTTTAAAGTTATAGTAGTCAAACGTTGACTCGATACGTTTCTTCATATGAAGGGAGTCTTGATAATGCTGCGAACTGTCACTAAGTACCCTGTCACTATTGCAAAACTTAGCAGTTTTATCGTAAAAATTGGCTTAATTGTCTTTGCAGTTTGGACGCATAGTTTAACTATGCTATCTCTGCTCGCCATTGCAGGAATGCTAGCGCTAAATGCACATTTCATCGTTTTTGAGACCACTGAAGACCACAGTTGGATCAACGTTTGGGACTTGTTCTTTTCGATTGTGTTATTACTACTCAGCACTGTTCTCTTAATTGTTCGCTCTTAACATACTGATCCCTAAGCCGTATTTTATTAACAATCAAAACTGAAGTTGTCCAACGTGAGTCACACTGTGATGCACGTTTATTTTTTCTCAAACAAGTCTTGCCACTTGGTTTTACCTTCATTTGCAAGTATAGTTAGGCTACTATGACAAACTTCCTGACTTCGACCCGCCTGGCGTGGGTGCTTGAATTTATATTTCATCCGCTATCATTCTTGGTGCCATGGACAAACCAGTTTAATTACTGGGGTTATGTGGTGCTATTTGTGGTGCTATTTTTAGAAAGCGCCTACCTGTTATTTTCATTTTTGCCGGCGCAATCGTTGCTATTCGTGGCTGGTGCAATCTCTGCAAACCGGTCATCCGTCTTAAATATCTATCTTTTGTTGGTCGGGTTTGTTGTCGTCACACTGATTGGTTCAACCATTAAGTACCACGGTGGCATAAAAATGAAGGCACGCGCCAACGCGCATATTAAAAAGAAAACTGATGACGGCAAATCACAAAGCAAGACGTTGAAGCGAATCTCTCAATCGGAAGTTTATTTTGAAAAATATGGGGGTAGTTTTCTGATTATCGCTCGCTTCGTCCCCATCGTCGGCCTGTTTATGCCTCTAATTGCTGGCGAAACGCAGATGGACCAACGCCAATTTCACCTCTTCAATACAATTGGCGTTGTTTCCTGGATCTTCGTCGCTACATTGGCAGGATTTTTCTTTGGCAAAACACAGTTTGTTAAAAACTACTTTACGTTTATCTGCATTGGCATCGCACTATTGCCAATTATCCTCCATGAAGCTGCCCGATTCATTCGTGAATGGATTGATGCGATTCGCGATTTTAGTTAAGTTTGGCTGGATTATCCTCATCTATTCGTCACAGAATGCTTATTACAAGTTTTTACTTCCCTCACGTAAGGCCAGTGGGCTGAGCACCGATCGATGATCCTGCATAAAGGCAATCACCCATTCGGGATTCGTTTTGCTGTAATCACGTAAGGCCCACCCAATCGCCTTTTGAATAAAGAACTCATCAGTCGTCAGATCATCAACTAACACATCATTCAAATAAGTTTCATCTGTTAATCTCTTAAAGCCCAACTGTAAAGTGATGCCCACGCGGCGTTGCCAGAAGTCGGGCTTTTTTGCGTACCACGTACCCACTGTTGACAACCATTCCGGATGACGTTTAACTGTGTGACCAATTACACCACGAATCGCGTCTACGCTATCCCACCATGGTTTGTTCGTAATGTAAGTGCTCAACCAGGTCAAGTCATCGAGCGTGAGCCGCGTCACATTATGGGCCATCATATCAATGGCAACGTACTGATACTCCCGTTCTGGCAGATCGTAGAGTGTGGCAAACTGTTCGTGCAATTCATCATCGGTTAATTTTTTACTTGCAATCAGCAACGCATGTTCTTGTTCTTTTCGCTGAGGCGATTTCACCCCGGCAAACGGAAATTTGTTCTTCATGTAGGCTGCCATTCCCAGCGCCGTTTCAGGATCCTTCTGTAAAAAATCTGTGACCATATTTTTCCGCTCCTTTATGTAAACAACGGATATCAATGAAAGACCACTTTTCATCAATACCCGTTGTACTTGATACATTATTTTATTTCAAACAACTACTTTTCCGCTGTCTGTTCAGCATCCGCTGTTACCAGTTTTTCAATCTGTTCACGTAGCCAGTCAGTAATCTTTGCACTCACAGTATCCGTGTCATCTAGGAACGCCTGAACGGAACTGGCTGTATCAATGCGCATTTTCGAAACATTGATCGCCGGCGAATCAAAGATCATGTATAAATTGACCTCGCGAGTTTCGTCTGGGTCGAGCATCTTATCAATTTCATTCGCGTAGGCAAATGGCAGATTGATAAGCGAGCTTTCCAACCGCACGTTTATCTCAACATCGTGAAACCCAGTAACATCGACACGCGTCTGAACAAGCTTACCAGCGCTTAATTGCGCCTTAGCGAAGGCGATACTGTCAGCCATGACGCCTTCGGGATCGTCATTGAGTTTGTCAAACGTTGTTGTAGATGAGGTGCCAACGTACGTTTCATCTTGCAGCGCTTTTAAAAAATCGGCAACTTTTTCTTCCATGGTTATTTTCTCCCGTTCGTCTGTTTATTCGTCTTGCGTTCAACCCAAATCCGGTTATTTTCCTCGTAGTTGCGTCGGAATCGTGCACCCGCCACAAACGCCTCAAAGTTGGTTACTAAGCCAATCACTGCAAAGAGGTCGATCATGACGTTAACGAATACGACACCATGTCCGGTGAACGTTTGAACCACTGCTAACAGTAACACAGCCGTCAAAATAATCAGAACAAAGGATTGCGGATAAACCGAAAAACGCCAGTTAAACGCAAACATAATCACAGGAATTGCGACTAACACGAGCATGATTCCTTCGTTTGCAAGGAAATGTGGCCACTGCTGACTCGCATTCCCGCCAAAACCAAAGTAGACCCCCGCATTCACAATCGTGTAAAAAATCCAGGAAGCAATCGTCAGACTGACGACACGTGCATCTCTCATCTAGACAAAAACCTTTCTATGCCAGCAAATCAATCAATTGTTCCTTTGAAATGCCAACGAAGTATTTTGCCAGGTCCACGTCTGCTAAAGCAGATGCTAAGTCATCACGGTCATACTTGACGCCTGTCAGTTTGTCAGCCAAGGCTGTGACATCTTCAGGCCCAAAGAAATCTCCGTAGAACTTGATGTTGTTGATCTTACCATCATCAACGTTCAAACGGGCATCAATGGTCCCATAGTCAAAGTGCTGACGCTTCTTAACCGTGAATTCAGGTGACTTGCCGTAAACCCAGTCCCAATTATTGTAATATTGTTCGTACAACTTGTCGATTTCTTTCTGATCATCATCGGTAACTTGTACTTCACGGTCCTTGATGTCAGCCAAATCATCAACGTTGAATAATTCCTTCAATAGAATGTCACGGAATGTTGGCACATCAATGTCTTGGTACTCTTTATCCAAGTATGGACGCAAGTTAGTTACACGTGAACGGACAGACTTAATCCCCTTTGATGCAATCTTGTCTTCAGGGACGTTTAAAGCGTGGGTAACGACATCCAAGTCAACATTGAGCATCAATGTACCATGTGAGAATGTCTTGCCGTTACGCGTGTACATGGCGTTACCAGAGAACTTCTTACCATCAACTAAAATATCGTTACGGCCAGAAACCTCAGTAGTGGTTGCACCCATTTTATGAAGCGCGTCAACGATCGGTTGTGTGAATGACTTGAAATCACCAAATTCTTCACTGTTTGAATCCACCACAAAACTGAAGCAGAGGTTACCGAGATCTTGGTAAACCGCACCACCACCAGATAACCGACGAGTTACCCGAATGTTGTGCTCCTGTACATACTTCTGGTTGATTTCTTCCTGCGTATTTTGGTTACGACCGACAATGATACAAGGCTCTTCATAGTAGAAAAGCAATAAAGGTTCATCAAACTTTTTATTGTTCATTAAATACTGTTCGGTTGCCAGGTTCTCGCCAATATTGTGTGACTTCATTGAAACATAATACATAACGTTAAATCCCCCTAAGCATTTTTTATTAATGCGCCACCAGTGATAATTCAATTTTCAATTTCCACTAATAACGAATTAAGCTTTCACTCATGATGTTAGCACTTTCTGAAAGCGGACACAATTGTTAATTTGACAGGGTTTTGTTTAGTGATTTCACAAACTTTTCGAGCTGTTCTGAAATCTGTAGCTTACTGCACAAACTTGTCATTTTCATAGCAAAAAAATTTACGTTTATGCGTCAGAAGCTAGTAAATCGCTTACATTATGACTGATAAAAGGTATAATAAACATAAGGCAAAAACATCAGAGTTTCTGATTGATAGAAAGGTGGCACACAGCGATGTTACAGCAATACAAAAATATTCTTGCCCCAGTTGATGGTTCAAAAGCCACTGAACCGGTTCTGGAAAAAGCAATCGAAGTTGCCAAACGCAACGACACGCACTTAGACATCCTGAACGTTTTGGAGGTTAACCAGTTCTCGGACAGTTATGGTGGTGCTGTAAGTGGCGATGTCATCTACCGGTTGGTTGAAGACGTTCAAAACCGTTTGGAATCTTTGAAGAAACAGGCTGAAAAGGCTGGCGTTACCGATGTTGACATCCATGTCCGCTTTGGTAATCCAAAACCAGTTATCTCACGTGAATTTCCTCACGACCATGGTAACGAATTGATTGTCATGGGAACCACAGGTCTTAATGCCGTTGAGCGGTTGATGGTTGGATCAGTAACCAACTACGTAAGTCGCAATGCGGATGTGGACGTATTAATTGTGAAGATCAATCAGAAGTAGTTTGAATTGAATACTAAATGCAACTCAAAAAGGCAAGGCTTCTTCGTAAATGAAAAAGCCTTGCCTTTTTATGTTTGAACATGATGACTTCAGTTTACAGAACCTATTTTAAAAACGGGTCCAACCATGCACAAATCCAGCAATAATTTGATCTGAATGTGTAAATGCTGAAAGTGCCAAGAATAAGGCAAAGGAAACCAGTAAAATTCGTGTACTTTGCGAAATCAATGCTTTCTTAATACTCGTTGTGTTATTGCCTACAATGTTTCTATAAATGATGGCACTTAAATATATGGGCAACGCGATGGACAAGGTGCCAACGACGAGTGACAAAATAAAACTGTCGCTTCCAATCGTTGTGGTGACTGCAGTTACAGATGAATCAGCGACCATAATGCCAAGCAACATAGCCACGCCTTTTAGCCAATCAGGCATATTAACAATAGCCTCATTCAACATTCGTAAATATTTCACTTAATCACACTTTCGAAGAAAAATCTCTAACGTCGGTTTTAAAATAATTATATCATTACCTTCACGTTATGTACTCGTATTCATTTTTTGGGTAATAGATCTTTTACCCAAAAATGTGGGTAAAAGATTTATTACCCACTACGCTTTCACATTTGCTGTTTTTAAGTTCCCTTTTAGTTTCACTTAAGTCCGTTTTATGTAAAGGGGTCTATCGTAATCACCAATGTTCAGGCAATTATTAGTCAATAATTCTTGTGATGAAATAAAACGAATGGAAGTGACGTTATGCGCAAACTTACAAAACACTGGGATTGGTGGTTGGTCGCGATTCTGGCGTTGGCTGCTGGTTTGTACGGCTGGAATATCTGGCAGGCTGGTTCTGCCAATGATTTTTACACTGCCGCTATTGTCAGTATGACGAAGAGTTGGAAAGCCTTTTGGTATGCCAGCTTTGATCCAGCAAGTTTCATTACGGTGGACAAACCACCTGTCGCACTGTGGTTCATGGCAATCAGTGCGAAAATTTTTGGTGTTCACGGTTGGAGTGTTGTGCTCCCCTCCGTACTGTTTGGCATCGGTTCAGTCGGCCTGATCTACGCCATGGTCAAACCTTACTTTGGCCGTTTGGCTGGTAATCTAGCGGCTTTATTCATGACAATCACTCCGATTGTGGTCGCAGACTCACGAACAAACAATATGGATGCAACATTAATCTTTTTCCTGTTGCTAGCGGGCTACTTATTGCAGCGAGCTGTTGCCAAACGGAAAACGTGGCTTGTCATCGTGTCATTTGCACTCATTGGCGTTGCCTTTAACGTCAAGATGCTGCAAGCCTTCATGCTACTCCCAGCAATGTACTTCTTCTACTGGATTGCCAGCACTGTTGGTTGGAAGAAAAAATTGCTGCATCTTACTATGGCAACCATCGCATTAGTTATCTTCACACTTGCATGGCCTGTTGCAGTTGATTCAACCAGTAAAAGTAGCCGCCCCTACATTGGCAGCTCCTCAACAAATTCAGTGTTGAATCTGGCCTTTGGGTACAATGGCTCTCAACGTTTGCTCGGCCAATCAACCGGTACTGGCAGTCGGTTCCCTGGCATGGGTAACAACAAAAAGGGAAAGACTGGACAAGCACCAAGTGGAACTAAAGGCAAACAAGGCACGCCACCATCAGGAACCAAGGCTGGCGGTAAAACTGGCACAAAACCTTCAGGAACCAAGATGCCAGGTGGATCTAAAGGCGGTGCACCAACCGGCATGGGCAATAAACAAGCTAACGGTGGCGGCGCAGGTGGTGGTGGCGGTGCCTTCAACATTGGCACGGCCGGTCCTTTCCGTCTGTTCCAACAAGCACTTGGTGGTCAAGTCAGTTGGTTCTTCCCACTTGCATTAACCGGATTGGTCGGCGCCTACCTCTATGAGGCAGACCGCAAGAAGAAATGGTGGCAAACGACCCGCAATCAGCAACAACTCTGGTACTGGGCTGGACGTGTCTCTTATACACCTTTGACG
>DMZB01000021.1 GCA_003482405.1 Lactobacillus sp.
GGCGACCCAGTCGGCCGTTTTTTGCGGATCGGCCAAATCTTTTTTCGTCATGATTAATAAATGTGGTTTTTGTTGAATGACCTTTTCAATATCGGGATTACGGGAAGCTTCGGGAATCCGGGCATCAACCAATTCAAAGACCAAGTCAACTAAGTGAAGATTGTCTTGAATCTGGTGGATGGCCTTGGCCATGTGTCCCGGATACCATTGAATGTTTGCCATGTACTCTCTCCTCTGTTATAGCAACGTTTCTAACGTCTAATTTTCGTTTTACCCTAAAATGCACCCAATTTGTTCCTCATGTCCGGGGTAATTGTGGCACATCTATACTGCTTTACTCTTTTCTATTCCAATCTCATTCGCAAAATTTCCCATTGCTTGAACAGACTTACTTTATGAATGCGTTAATAGATGCGTGTAACCAGCATTAGTTTCTTCTTCAGCGTATCCAACTCATTCTTGAACTTCTTTTAAAGGAATCGTAGCGTCACTACGTAAGATTAAAATGTGAATATGCCGTAAACTATGCGGGATATTTTTTCTTCCATGTAAAACCGTACTATTTTAAACCATTTTGTATTAAACTATCATTAACCCGTACTAGTGCTTCACGAAAGTTATGTGCCGTAATTGGTGAACCATATATTATACAGTCCAGCATACTCAAAAGCTTCATTTAAGGTCGACTAAATATGTTGCATTGTTGAAAATGTTGATCGATACTTTTGTTTGAAATCATCTAAGCACTGTCGAATCATCAGTAGTGTAATCTTTTAAACTAATATATCAGCAGAAATTAGTTACGGCAGTATCGAGTTCAGATATTTCAGAATTACTGATTATCATCTTCTCCAATATAGTTATTCTCAGATTCTGCAACTAACGACTCACGATTGATATCCTGGCTGTAATTTATTTGCGTTCGCCCTGCAAAGTCCTGATTTTCATCTGTCCACATCTCTGCCTGTTGTACAACTGTCTGTATCGCATCTTCCATGCCTTCGGGCGGATACTTATACTTCCTCAACAGCTTCTTAACGAGGCGGCGCATGCCAGCCCTTGCAGATTGTTTCTTTTGCCAGTCAACGGTACGACTTTTACGAAGCATATCCGTAAGTTCATGGGTTAAAGCTATGAGTTCTGTATTCTCGTACAAGTCTTTAATCGCCGCTGGCTTAGTTAAAGCATCATAGAACGCCAGCTCCTCATCAGTAAAACCAAGTTCGTTGCCCTCAGCCCCTGCTTCTGCCATGTCATGGGCCATTCTCATTAATTCTTGAATAACTTCCTCGTTTGAGAGCATTCCGTTGAGGTAAGACTTCATCGACCTACCAAGCATATCTGAAAACTTCTCAGACTTCACTAAATTTGTACGCTTGTAGATTTGAACTTGTTCAGCAATCAACTTCTTCAGTAGCTCAACAGCAATGTTTTTTTCCTTCATCTTGGCAATTTCGTCAAGAAACTTGGGGTCGAACAAGGAAAACTTAGAATTAACGTCCGAGAACAAGTTGATGACACCTTCACTCTTAATGCTAGCCTTGAGCAGGTTGTTAATTTGATTATTAATCTCCTTCAAAGAGAGCGGCTTCCCAGTACCGCTAATACGCGTCAACAACGTTCGAACCGCTTCAAAATAGGCAGCCTCGAACCGCTGAGCTGATGTGATAAGCGAGCGACATAATTGTAATGCCTGCCTCAGCAGCAGGGCTTCTTTGATGAAATCTTTCTTGGCATCTTCTTTTCGAATATCCGAAAAGAAATTCACACCACCACTAATTGTCTTGGCACGAGCCAGGTCAGTCCCATCTTTGTCCATAAAAGCCGAGTAATCATAACCAAATATCAGGTCTCTGCATACTTCTAGTTTGCTAACAAATCGCGGATAAGCGGTCTTAGCAATGTCGGTATCGCCGAAGTTTCCTTTATCACGCTTGGTATAATCGCTCATTGCCTTCTTTAACGCACCGGCAATCCCAACATAATCGACGATCAGACCGCCTTCTTTGTCTTTATAGACGCGGTTGACACGCGCAATCGCTTGCATCAAGTTGTGTCCCTGCATCGGTTTGTAAACATACATAGTTGCAAGACTTGGTACATCAAATCCTGTCAACCACATGTCAACGACAATTGCAATCTTAAACGGGTCCTCAGTATCCTTGAATCGAAGTGCCATCTCATCGCGATGATGCTTATTCCCGATAATGTCATGCCAGTCTTCGGGATCATTGTTACCCAAAGTCATCACTACACCAATCTTCTCATTCCAATTTGGACGCTTCTCCAAAATTTTGTGATAAATCTTCATAGCAATTGGTCTTGAGTACGCGACAATCAACGCCTTACCTGCCAATTCCTCCGCTCGATTATTTTCATAGTGTGAAATGATATCCTCAGTCAATGCATCAACCGTTGAATCGGCACCCAAGATAGAATCAAGCCGTCCCAGTTGCTGCTTACTCTTTTCAATGGCATAATCCTCCGCTTGCTCCGCAAGGGTATCATATTCATCGTCTATACGTTTGAGGACACCGTCGTCGAGTTTCAGGTGGATAACACGACTTTCGTAGTAAACAGGACGCGTTGCGCCATCTTCAACTGCTTGCGTCATGTCGTACACATCGATATAGTTCCCAAAGACTTCGGTTGTGGACTTGTCCTTACTCGAGATTGGCGTACCTGTAAAGCCTATATAGGTTGCATTTGGTAGTTGATCACGAATTATCCGAGCGGCACCAATTGTCACTTTTCCGGTTTTTGCATCAACCCGTTCCTCAAGACCATACTGACTACGGTGTGCTTCATCAACCATGACCACAATATTTCTTCGCTTGGAGAGCGCGTCGCTTGTCTCTTCAAACTTTTGCATCGTCGTGAAAACAATCCCGTTTGCTTCTCTTCCAGCCAAAAGTTCCTGGAGATTCTCTCGGCTCCCCGCCTGAACCGGCGTCTGTCGAAGAAAATCAGCGCACTTTGCGAACTGACTAAAGAGTTGATCGTCCAGATCATTACGATCCGTAATCGCAACAAGAGTTGGTGAAGTCATCACAGACTGCAGCAGATGCGCGTAGAAAACCATAGACAGGGACTTACCACTGCCTTGCGTATGCCAAAAGACCCCACCACGACCATCTCCATGTGTCGCTAAAAGCGTTGATTCAGCCGCCTTACGCACAGCAAAATATTGGTGATACGCAGCCAGAATTTTATTATCCCCAGAAAAGCAAATAAAGTTCTTTAAGATATCCAAAAATCTTTTCTTATCAAACATGCCTTCAATAAAGGTGTCAAACTGGGCATACAGAGTGTTTTCATAGCTACCATCTTTGGTCTTCCACTCCATAAAACGATCTTCCCCCGCCGTAATTGTTCCTGCCTTTGTAA
>DMZB01000346.1 GCA_003482405.1 Lactobacillus sp.
AACGTACCCGTGAAGGTAACGATATGTACTTTGAAATGAAAGGATCAGGCGTGCTTAAGCAAACGGCCATGGTTTATGGTCAGATGAACGAGCCACCTGGTGCCCGGATGCGTGTTGCCTTGACTGGCTTAACGATTGCGGAATACTTCCGTGATGTGAAAGGGCAGGATGTGTTGTTATTCATTGATAACATTTTCCGGTTCACACAAGCTGGTTCAGAAGTTTCCGCCTTACTTGGGCGGATTCCTTCAGCCGTTGGTTACCAACCAACGCTGGCAACCGAAATGGGTCAGTTGCAAGAACGAATTACATCCACCCAAAAAGGTTCCATTACGTCAATTCAAGCCGTTTATGTGCCAGCCGATGACTACACTGATCCGGCCCCTGCTACGACATTCGCGCACTTGGATGCGACGACTAACTTGGAACGTTACTTAACGCAACAAGGGATTTATCCAGCGGTTGACCCGCTGGAATCGACGTCTTCAGCTCTGACACCAGAAATTGTGGGTCAACAGCACTACGAAGTAGCAACTCAAGTTCAGCAGATTTTGCAACGATATCATGAATTACAAGATATCATTTCAATTCTTGGGATGGACGAGTTGTCAGACGAAGAACAAACAATTGTTGCACGTGCGCGCCGAATTCAAAACTTCTTGAGTCAACCATTCTCTGTTGCTTCACAGTTTACTGGTATTGATGGCCAGTATGTCTCTGTTGATGACACAGTCAAAGACTTCAAGGACATTTTGGACGGTAAGTACGACGACCTCCCTGAAGAAGCATTCCGACTTGTCGGGACTGTGGACCAGGCGGTTGCCAAAGCTAAGCAACTACAGGGTGACAATTAAGGAGGCGTGACCTATGGCTGAGCCTCAAATGACTGTTACCATTGTGACGCCCGACGGGACAAGTTATGATAATGAACAAGCTTCAATGTTTGTTGCGAAAACAACAAATGGTGAAATTGGGATTTTACCAAACCACGTTCCGTTGATTGCGGCTTTGGAAATTGATGAAGTTCGCGTTAAAAGTGGTCAAGACGGTGAGGATGAAATTGCTGTAAACGGTGGTTTTGTTGAATTCTCAAATAACGTTGCGACAATTGTTGCTGATTCCGCTGAACAACAATCCGATATTGATGTGACAAGAGCTGAAAATGCACGCACACGTGCACAGCAAGCTATTGATCATGCACACCAAGAACATGATGCTAACGAGTTACGTCGAGCAGAAGTGGCCTTGCGTCGTGCAATTAATCGAATCAATGTTGCTTCACACAATCAGAACCGTTAGCTTCATTATGTAAGAGACTTACTAAAAATTTTAGTAAGTCTCTTTTTTTGTAGAGTAAAATAAGGCAGTTGTCGTCAGATTATGATAAGATTGATTGTATAAATCAAAGAGGTGCAGGATGGCTGTGTATGGATTTTCAGTAGTCATAAAAATTGTATTCCAGTTGGCGTTCATTTGGTTTGCACTGTGGGCCATTAGACCGTTACCACTAGTGAAAATTATGCCATTATACCCACGTCAGGCGCAGGTTTTACTCGTGCTTTTGGCGATTGTTATCGGGTATACTTGTAGCTCGTTTTTTATTGATTTATTTCAATCAATCATTGGCTTTAAACCTTGATTGAATTTAATTGTTACTAACAATCAAAACTCTTGCAGTACGAAATCTAGTTTGGAGGAACAGATTAATGGAGAAGATCATTGTTCATGGCGGTCATCCACTTAAGGGAACAGTACATATCGAAGGTGCTAAAAATGCGGTTTTGCCAATTCAAGCCGCTTCACTGTTAGCCTCAACCGGTGAGTTAATTTTAACGAATGTCCCTGCGCTGTCTGATGTCTTTATGATGAATAAGGTGCTGAGTTTTCTGAACGTCAGTGTCGACTTCGACAAACAGGTTAAATCTGTTACTTTTAATGCCAGTCGTCAGCTAGGCTTTGAAACGCCGTTTGAGTACGTATCAAAAATGCGTGCTTCAATCGTTGTTATGGGCCCGCTGTTGGCTCGCGTTGGCCGCGCCCGTGTTGCAATGCCTGGTGGTTGTGCAATTGGCAGCCGGCCAATCGATTTACATCTGAAGGGTTTTGAAGCATTAGGTGCTAAAATCGATCAACATGATGGCTATATCGAAGCAAGTGCAGATAAACTAGTTGGTGCTAACATTTACCTTGATTTTCCAAGTGTTGGTGCAACTGAAAATATTATGATGGCGGCCACATTGGCAGAGGGGACGACAGTTCTTGAAAATGTCGCACGGGAGCCAGAAATCGTGGATCTTGCCAATGTACTTAATAAAATGGGTGCTACGGTCTTCGGTGCAGGTACGGAAACAATTCGTATTGAAGGTGTGACTGCTTTACATGGTTGCGAGCACAGTGTGGTTCAAGATCGTATCGAAGCTGGTACATTTATGGTTGCTGCCGCAATCACACACGGGAATGTTTTGATTGCCGATGCAATTCCTGAACATAACAAACCGTTGATTTCGAAATTACTTGAAATGGGCGTTGAAGTTCGCGAGGAACCAGGTGGTGTACGCATCATTGGCCCAGATAAACTTGAAGCCGCCAATGTCAAAACTGCACCGCATCCTGGTTTTCCGACCGACATGCAACCACAAGTTTCTGTGTTACAGTT
>DMZB01000302.1 GCA_003482405.1 Lactobacillus sp.
TCCGGAACATCTTTACTGGATGACGTGGCGTCGCGATCGTCGTGACCTGCAATGACACTCATCATGGCAGCGGCGTCGGTTACGTTGCTAGTCATCGGACCAATTTGATCCAATGATGAAGCAAACGCAATCAGCCCCCACCGGCTGACCCGGCCATACGTTGGTTTGATCCCGACAATACCGTTAAAAGCGGCGGGTTGACGAATCGAACCACCCGTATCTGAGCCGAGAGCGGCTAACACATCCCCAGCGGCAACCGTCGCAGCGGAGCCACCCGAAGACCCACCGGGCACCTTGGTCGTGTCCCATGGATTATGAACCGTGCCAAAGTAAGACGTCTCCGTCGAACCACCCATGGCGAATTCATCCAAATTGGTTTTCCCAATGGTAATCGCACCGGCTGCTCGTAAACGAGTCACAACGTCGGCGTCATAAACCGGTTTAAAGTTATAAAGAATTTTAGAGGCCGCTGTTGTCAGCAGGCCCTTTGTTGTCAGATTGTCCTTGTAAGCAACAGGCACCCCTGAGAAGACATTGTCGGCGTCAATACCGGCTTCGTCAGCCTGTTTAGCCTGCGCTAACGCTGCTTCATCATTGACCGTTACGTAAGCATTCAAGGCATCTTCATGACCGTGAATATCCGTTAACGTCTGCTGCGTTAATTCAGTGGCAGACAAATCTTTGTTAACTAACGCCTGGTGAAGTTCGGTTAAGTTATCAAACTGCTTTGTCATTAGGCGTCCTCACTTTCGTCAATAATTGCGGGCACCTTGATGAAACCGTCCTCGGTCTCAGGCGCTTCATTGATCAACGCATCTTTTTGGTGGGCGTTCACCGCGACATCTTCACGTAAAATTGCAGTAGCGTCGGCCATGTTGGTCGTCGGTTGCACATCATCTGTGTCAACCTCGTTTAAACCATCAATCATGGTAATAATTTCGTCCAGTTGACTCGTAAACTTATCGGCCTGTTCATCGGTCAACGAAAGTTTTGCCAGTTCGGCAACGTGCTCAACTTCAGCGCGTGAAATTGGTTCTTCTGCCATGCCCATCCCTCTTTCTGTACAAACTTTTGTTACTAACTCTAATATTATACGACAACGACCCGCATTGTGGGGCGTTTGGGAAAGAATTTGCCCAAATCGATCACTAGTGTTTGACCCGTCTGAGCACTGGCCGACGTCTGCGGCCAAGAATCAGTGGTACATGTTCAACCACCACGTCAGCAAATTCCAGTCCAAACCAAGTTGCCGGCGAGCTGGTCCAGTTTTGAAGAACGACACGCGCTTGAATGAGCCATTTATCAAACGGCTTGATGCGTGTTTCTGGTGACAATTCTTCCTGAATGACGACGAAACTAAAGTCCCCCACATTCCGACCATCGCTCATCGTATATTTCTGCGGCTGAGCTGGCAAATCACCGCTGTCAATCAGTTCTTGCACGATTGCCCGCAAGTAAACGTTGACCCGTTGCTCACGCCTGAATCCCAGATACAACTGAACGTTGATCACGTTATCGGTGCCAAGCATGTCAACATCATAAGTGGCCGTGTACGGATCGTCAGTTACATTCACCGTCACAAACCAGTACGCCTGGGCACGCTTGGGCCGTTTGTCAAGAATCGAATACAGCATTTCACGTTTGATCATGTGACCAGGCTTAACCTTGGCCATATAGACCAGGTTGGTCGCAAACGTTGGGTAGTTCTCATCATGGCTCAGTGCCACTAACTGATCTTTATAATCGTCCAAATCAACATAGGCCGATCCAAATTCATCACGATCACGCACTTTGTTACCGTAGTACCAGATGTACATAACTAACAGGATCAATCCAGCCAAAATAGCCGTCACATACCCACCATGAACAAATTTGATCATCGATGATACGAAGAACATCGTTTCCAAACTACCGAAGAACAGGACCATCAACCAGGTTACGGCCGGGTGAACATGTCGTAATCGTAAATATTGAAACAGTAACAGCGTCGTCATCAACATTGTAACTGTGATGGCTAGACCATAAGCGGCTTCCATATGAGCCGATGTTCTAAAGTAGAACACGATGGCCACACAGGCGATCCACAAAATCGTGTTGACCATTGGCACATATATTTGCCCGTGGTTAACTGTCGGATGGTTGATTTTCAACCTTGGCAACAACTTTAATCGAACCGCTTCGGCAACCAGTGTGTATGAACCAGTGATTAATGCCTGTGAAGCAATGATTGCGGCCAAGGTCGCCAATACGATGCCGACAAACCGCCAGTCACCGGGTAACATTTCAAAAAATGGATTGAAGTCAACGACTGCACCCAGTTTGGCATCACTGGCATGTTGAATCACCCAGGTTCCCTGACCAAAGTAATTGAGCATCAGACAAACGAACACATAGGGCCAGCTGCCATCAATATTAGCTTTACCGACGTGACCAACGTCAGAATACAACGCCTCAGCCCCGGTCGTTGCCAGAAAGACGCTACCAAGAATAAAAATACCAACCTTGTTATCAGGACTGGTCAGCACGCTGACTGCATAATAAGGATTCAGTGCCTTTAAGATACTAAGATCCGGCAACATGTTAATGAAGCCAACAACCCCGATAAAGGTAAACCACACGGTCATAATTGGTCCAAACGCATGACCAATCGCTTTGGTTCCGAACCGTTGAATAATGAAAAGTGCTGATAAAATGACTACCGTGATAATAATGACGTCACTTTGATCATGAACTGGCTCCCAATTGTGAAAGACCACATCTTTCAGCCCTTCAATTGACGTGGTTACCGTAACAGCCGGTGTTAGCATTCCGTCAGCAAGTAACGCTGCGCCACCAATGAGGGCTGGATAAATTAACCACTTCGCCTGATGACGAACCAAAGTGTACAGGGCAAAAATACCGCCTTCACCATGGTTCGTCGCGTTTAGTGCAATCATGACATATTTAATTGTCGTCAACACCATGACCGTCCAAAAGATAAGGGAAATACTACCGATAATGAGCTCCCGACTGGCGGTGGTGAGTCCCCCGTTGTCAGCCAAGATTGTTTTCATAACGTACAATGGCGATGTTCCAATGTCACCATACACGACACCTAACGTAACAAGAATTCCTGCGGCGCTGATGCGCGTCCTTGTTTTCGGATTCATAAAAGTAATCTCCCAGATATGTGATTTGAAGAACAGCATTAATTGTAGTGATTTTTTTGCCAAATGGAACCACTTTTGAAAAACTTTACCTAAGCGGTATTGCACTTATGTTTTGATAATAAATCTTCTTCGATCAGACCATCAAAATCAACCTAAAGAAAAAGCCAACATGCTGGCATAACAGTACGTTGACTTTCTCATTGTTATTTGGAATCAAAACATCGTTTTTTGCATGCTGGTCTTTACGCAATGTGACCTTCACCAATAGGCTAATATGAGCCAAAGACGTGTGTTGTGAATTTGGTTTGCCCTGAGTCACGACTCAAGAAGGACTGAACTCCATCGGTAGATTGGACTGTAATATCGATTGGAATTCCTGATGGCAGATACTTTGGTGCGACTTGTGCCAAATACTGTGTGAAACTAATGATTTCTGTTTCACTGTAAAACTGGGTCGTAATATTAACATTCATCCCAGTCAAATTGTCATCTTGGTATTGTGCTTGCGCAGTGACACCACTGAGGTTGGGGAAGAAGTTTTGAATTTGTGTCTTGAAGTTTTCAAAATTACTTTCATCATTACTGGTTCCAGATGAGCTGGTTCCACCAGCGGACGGAAAGACGACATTACGTTGGTTAATGCCTTTCCAGCTACTAATACTGTCGCCATTGTTGACACTGTACGAGAAGAAAGTGCCACCAACAAGACTGTCATCTGACGCCTGTTTGTACAGTGCAATCACAATTGGTACATTCTTGCCAACACCCTTAGTCGCGCGGACACGCTTCAAAACTTCAGCAGCAATCGCACGTCCCTGGGTCGTCATTTGTTCATCTGAAATATTGGTCGAAAATTGGGCACCATACTTCTCCTTGGTGTAATAATCAACGGAGTTCAACCCAATACCGATTGTAATCCCAGAAAGTGACAAATTATCGCCATTTTGAGTCATATAATCCTGTTCTTCAACAGTTTGTAAATACATTGGATTACGCTTGTTCGCATCCTTTTGACCATTGTCAACAGGATTTAAGCCAGTAGGATTCGTACTCGATTTACGATCAACCCAATCTTGAATGGTCGACGCTGATAAATATTGACCTTCTTGGAATACATACTTACTCGGTTTGAACTGTTTCTTTGAAACGTTTAATAAACCATTCTCAAAGCTTTTCAAGTTCATGGTGTTATTATCCTGGTCGTTGGTCACGCCACGAGCACTGCTCGTCAGATAATGACCGTTTTTAATGACTCCTTGATAATTGTCACTATTAGTCTGACCCGTCGTCTGAACTTTTTTCTTATTGGTTGTCGTCGTCGAGGACGAGCTCTGAGTAGTACTGATGTTTCCACAGGCTGCTAGCAACAACATGGTTGATAACAGTGCGGCTACAATGCGAAACTTTTTCACCTTAATCCAAATCCTCTCTGCTGAGAACAGCCATACAAACTGATAAATAAACCTTATTATGCATCCTCAGCCATCGTTTGTGCAAAGCGTTCTTCATTCCAAACTTCGACATTGAGCTGCGTCGCCTTCGTAAGTTTGCTACCTGCATCCTCGCCAGCGATCAATAAATCTGTGTTCTTAGACACACTACTGGATACTTTGGCACCATGAGCCGTTAAC
>DMZB01000257.1:0-594 GCA_003482405.1 Lactobacillus sp.
CACGTGCCCCTCAAATTTAAATTGTTCATTATCCTTTTTTCCGTTAAATTGTAACGTCTTGTCATCAAACGTGACAGACACAGGCGTTTTTGTCCTTTGTAAGCTATGTGCTGTTTTATACGTGAAAATAGTGCCATTGTACTGATTTTTCTGCCCATTTTCTTTCTTAGCACAAGCACTTAATCCAATGCTCAGCACCAAGATTGTCAGTATTGAGAAGAGTTTCTTTGCTACCATCATTTCATCGCTTCCATTAGACCTGAACTTTCAGCCCTCACCGCTTTAACAACACAAAAACCTGCCACTTTGGACTAACATGATCTACCATTGCTGTGGCTGCATTATAAAGTGTGTTGCCTTTTTTGTATAAAAGAAACTGCCCATTGTTGGCTGTAAATTCAATGCTCCTAGGCTTTACCCAGTTAACTTTGTCAGACTCAAAAATACCTTGATTGTAATCTGTATTTACAACATAAAATTCTTTGGCTTTGGGCAAAGTGGCCTGTGCAGTCTTCAATTGTTCACTCGTAACATTTTTAGAATCAATATCCGCAATTCCATTTAAAGAAACAACTTCAGGTGTGATCATTTTTT
>DMZB01000257.1:755-5088 GCA_003482405.1 Lactobacillus sp.
AATTAAAGTTGTAATTTGCCATCTGAAAAGGTAATCTTTACAGGTGTTTTTACCACTTCTGTACTATGCGCAGATCTATACGCATAAATCGCACCATCATATTGATTACTACTGTTACCTTTTTTATTGGCACAAGCTGCCAAGCCAAAGCTCAAGCCTAGAACCGTCAACGCTGTTAAAATACGACTCCATTTCATCTCAATTACCTCCATTTTTTAAAGTATCTTCATACAAATCAACCAGTTTAACTGGATTATCAACCAAATTCTGTAAAACAGCTGCTAACAACGCATCGCCAGACTCATTATGTCCTGCCAATTGATCAGCAGTAGTTTTAATTTTTTTTTGCAACAATCGAAATTTGTGTTGCTTCATTAAATCTTGTAGCCGCAAAGCATCAGCAACCTGGCTCAAAGCGACAATTGTTGTCCATTTAGCATTAGCTAAGTTGCTAGTACCCACACGTAGGTTATGGAAACTTTGTCGGCTAATTTGATTATTAGTCTGCGTTCGAACAAAGGCACCCGTTAATTTTCGATTATCGATGACCGATTGGGCCTTTATAAAAATACGCTCATATTCATCGTTTTTGTTTCTCATTTGCATCACCAGATTCAGTATAAAACTCTTTTTCGTAAATTACAATTTACACGAAAAATAAATAAAAAAGCCCCGAAGGACTTTTTCCATCGTCATTGTGTTAGTCATCATCAAACCGATCCGACTCTTTACCAGGAATTCGACCTTGCTGACCAGCACCGAATTGGTGCATTGCTTCATAGCTCGCAACGTTCTTAACGCCTTTAGCACCAAACTTAGCAACTGCGTCGCCAGCTTTTTCAACCGCACCCTTTGAGTCCGATTTACCGTCACCGGCCTCTCCAGAAGCGCTAGCGCCAGCAACCTCAGAAGTGTCACCTGTATTAGAGCTAGGACCTTCAGGGCTAGGACCTTCAGGGCCAGGCCCATCAGGATCTGATGGACTAGTCTTTGATTGTTGCATGGCAGCACTATATTCAGCTGCTGCGCCACTCTTACTAAAGTCATAGTGCCCTACCCCAACTTCTGGATGGTTCTTAGCTGCTTCTGACGCGATAGCATCCATGCTACGTTCTTTGGCTGCTTCTTCGGGATTTAGTGAAGAAGCCCCCGTATTGTCATTTTGACTGCCAAGATTTGCATAACTGTCGCCAGACATTGAGTTTGCCGAATCAGTACCTGGCCCAGCCTGTGAAGCAGCATTGGCACTGTTCATCGATGCATTTTGCATCGACTCCATGTCAGCCAGAGTCATGGCACTAGAGCCATCACCATACAGATCTTCTGATCCAAAGCCTTGAGAATCATCGTCGGCAGGATTCAAGGAGCCAGCAGCATCGGAACCCGTCATATCTCCATTAGAGCCATCTGCACCGCTGCCATCGAAACCATCACTGCCAAGATCCTGTTCGGTTGAGATACCATTACTGCCGTCAGGATCTAAGTTGTTATGCGAGTTATCCTGTCCAATATTATTACTATTGTCATGATTCTCATTTACACCTTGGTTAGGTCCACCAGTCTGGTTATTTGATTGATTACCGCCATGCTGATGATTTTCGCCATGCTGTTTTTGATTATGCTCGTTATCAGAATTTTGCGTGCCGCCGTTTTGGTTACCACCTTGTTCATGGTTGGCATGACTGTTCAAATTGTTATTATTGGCATTCGAATCACCTGTTGAACCACCGGCACCTTTGCCTGGAACATTGCCTGTCGAAATGCCACCAGCATTAGCCTGTCTAACTCGTTCTGCCGCCGCTTTGGCTGCTTCTGAGCTAACACCATTACCATTTTGCTGTTTCTCAAGACCTGGTGTTTTACCTGGCATTGCCTCTGACGAATCTTTCGACTCTTTATTTGTGCCTTTACTTGAGTTTGATTTACTTGAATGATTGGACAACATACCCAATCCTTTAGCAGTGCCACCAGCAGCCATCGTCAGCATTGAGGCTACTCCGGCGCCAGCCATAACGGCAGCACCAAGATGATTAGCCTCGTCACCAAACCCTTGTGTGATCCCTGACATACGCTGAATATAGGCAATCCCAGAAAACATTACATACCCGCCGGCCGCGTAAATAATCATCGTTGTAATTCCACGCATCAAAAAGTTCCATGACGTTGGCATCATTGGCGGTACTATTGCCAGAATCGCAAAGTAGACTCGAATTACAACGAACATCAGTGCAATTGACATAAAGAAACCCGCAACCGTGGAAATATAGTCACGCAACTTCTTTGATTCACGCACACTTTGTGCCGCGACCAAGGGCGCCAACAGATTCAAAACTGTCAGTTCAAAAATATCCTTCAATACACGCCAGATTGCCAAGGTCAAAACGATAGCCAAAATTAACTGTTGTCCAATCAATGGAAACCATGACACATCGTAGCGAGCATACGCTGGGTCATTCAACGTCCCCATGCCCGTATTCGGCTTCAGTTTAGTCAAAGCGTATTTCAAAGTGTATTGACTGTCAGAAACCTCATCTAATTCATAATCAATAGGATCTGTGGCCGAATCAAAATGATTTGACGCCTGCAACTTATCTAGCCCCAAAGTCTTTTCAGTATCAGAATCTAATGATTCGCCAAAGTTGACATTTTGAATTTGCTTAGCAGTTGTCAAAGTGTTCCAATCTGTGGCTTTTATATGATCAGGATCAGTATTAAATCCTTGAGCTACCAACTCAGCCTTATCAATAACATTGTTATGGATCGGCAGCACCGATAAACTAGCTTGTCCATCAGTCGAAAAATCATGTTTATCACTAACGTTAGTTTGTTCAACATCTGACTGTGCCGATTGTGCAATGTTACCTAATCCTAGGCCTTTGTTGACCCCACTATTCACGGTGGACATAATCAAAGGCAGGATTGTTAAAAGCAAACCAATCATAAAGAGATTGCCAAGAACTTTACTCCAATTAATGGAATGGGTGATTGACTCCCAGACCACAATCATAATACCCAATCCAATTAACGCCCAACCTATGATGAATAACACCATGTAGAGGCCATGCAACGGTGAGCTACTAGAGGTTAACACACCGTCCCAGCCCAGTAATGAAATAGACCAATTGAAAATTGTCTCAATACCGCTATCAAAATCATAGAGGCCTTTTACCATGACTGATCCTAACCAACTAAAAATTTCAGTAGTAATTTCCAAATGAGGCTGATGCATGATTGGTTCCCATGTTAAAAACCAAGAGATCACTGGTTTAGAACTCAATTGAGCCGAATCTGCTACATCTTTAACTGACCCGCCCACTGGTATTGCAAACCAAATCATTTTGGCTAATACATATCTAAATAAATTCATGAAGCTCATGACGCCGCTCCTTCCTGTGCCAATGCGTTAGCAACTATTGGATCATCGCTTAACGCCGACTCATAACCATATTTTCGACGAATTTCGTCTAAAGAACCGACCAATTGCTGCCCCATCTGATGGTTACCTTCAAACAAGGTACAGATAAACCGCAGACTGTTATGCCGTTTGTGCTGCCAAAAGTTACCGATGTCATCCATCAATTTTTGACTATCCACAATCGACTCACTGGGCTTCAAACCCATCAGCTCTGTGGCCAACACCGTGGACGCATCTTGGAGTTCTTCAGGATCACTCAGTTCTGACCCACTAAAGATTGGATCAGTGGCCACTTCACCGAGATCATCCATATCTGGATGGGTGAAGTCGCTCAACTCAGGGGCGCGTGACTCTAACGTTCGTGGCGCATTGTTCGCTGAAACCGTCGGTCGTGCGATGTCTTGCCCACTAGCGAGCGGCTGATGAACGTCTGCTCCCTCGCTGATCAATTGTTGCAAGTCCTCCAACTCTTGATCATATTTGACCGCTAACGTTACCAAATCTAATCGTTGATGCAAACTCGTCAGCCCGATGTCAGACAAGGTCGTTGAATCATCGAACTCACGCTGCAAGAATTTATAGCGGTACGGCATTTGCGTATCGCCATGATCAAAAATCGGATAATCCATAATCGATTGTTTTTTGTTGTCCTGGCGATGAACTGTTCGCAGCACAACCATTTCGCCGCCCTGTAGTCTCATCAATTCGGTTGGCTTCATCAAATCCTGACTGATGTACTGCGTGGAAATATTCACGGAAGAAACTTTTGCCGCCTGCCCAGATTGTGTTTTAACGGCCACTGTTCGTTGTCCAATGCGGCCTGAGATTTGTTTGGCCGTGTCAATCGAACTGGTCAAAATATAAAGCGTGTTGGAACAATTATCCTGAATCGTGGCGGCCTGCTGCTTCGTGTAATGC
>DMZB01000200.1 GCA_003482405.1 Lactobacillus sp.
AACACTCAAAAGTGTAGAGCCAAAAAAAGACACGCCACAGCGTGTCTTTTTGAATTTGAATTTTAACAATAGAATCCGCATTCAACCTTAATATTTCAGGCTAAACAACTAAACCTGAATAACCAAAGCCGACTGTTTTAAACATCGAGTGTTGTTTCGGTATCCTTGGTCTTAGCGTTAGCCTTGGTAGTTGTCTTGCTTGATTTTGCAGTCGTCTCTTTGTTAGCCGAATCGGCTTCTGAATCGGCTTCAGGTTCCCCATTGCCATCCATGTTGTACGCCTTACGTACTTTATCATAGATTTCTTGACGCATGGCTTCATGTTCCGGTGCTTCAAGATACGTCTTAACATTTTCGCGTCCCTGGCCAATACGTTCACCATCATAGGAGTACCAAGCACCAGACTTGTCGACAATATCTTTGTCTACAGCCATATCAAGCAGTTCACCTGATTGTGAAATTCCGTGACCATACATAATGTCAACTTCTGCCACACGGAACGGTGAAGCAACCTTGTTCTTAACTACTTTAATCCGCGTACGGTTACCCTTAACTTCCGTGCCATCTTTAATCTGTTCAGCTCGACGTACCTCCAACCGAACAGTCGCATAGAACTTCAAGGCACGGCCACCAGGGGTTGTTTCAGGATTACCAAACATGACACCGACCTTTTCACGAATCTGGTTGATGAAGATCGCGATGGTCTTTGTCTTGTTGATCGTACCAGATAACTTACGTAAAGCCTGCGACATCAAACGTGCCTGTAGGCCAACGTGAGCATCACCCATTTCACCCTCAATTTCAGCACGCGGCACTAAGGCAGCCACAGAGTCAATAACAACGATGTCAATGGCACCAGAAGAAACTAAGGCATCTGTAATTTCCAGTCCTTGTTCACCTGTATCAGGTTGTGACAATAACAAGTCATCGACTTTGACCCCTAATGCTTCGGCGTATTGAGCATCCAAAGCGTTTTCGGCATCGATATAAGCAGCCGTGCCACCCATTTTTTGGACTTCAGCAACAGCATGTAATGCAATTGTTGTTTTACCGGATGATTCAGGACCATACACTTCCACAATTCGGCCACGTGGATAGCCACCGACACCTAAGGCATCATCGAGCTTTAGTGAGCCAGTTGAAATCGTCGAAATTTGCGTATTGGCGTTTTCACCCAATCGCATAATGGAGCCCTTACCAAAGTTTTTTTCAATTTTCTTTAACGCAGCATCTAAGGCTGTCTGACGTGCATCTGCCAAGTGTAAATCCTCCTTCAATCACATAACCTAATGACATTATGATACCGAGTAATAGAACAAAAAGCAAGCAAAATCGAACAAAAGTTCGCATCAGTTCTCATCACGAATCGCACGTCGAACGAGGTCCAAACCATTTAACACTGACCGCCAACGATTTAATTGCCGGTCATCTGCAAAGTGATACTCATGGGCCACAACTGGTTGATTTCGGTAGGCTAACCCAATCCAAACGGTCCCAGCTGGATGCCCCTCCAATTCATCAGGACCCGCTACACCAGTAAAGGAAACGGCAATATCTGTCGCCAAAAGTCGTTTAGCTTGTTGTGCCATCCATATCGCAGTTTGCTCACTAACTACGCCATATTGATCAATAACATCCTGTGGAACGGCAATCAGTTGATGTTTGGCCGAGGCCGCGTAAGTGACAAACCCGCCGGGAAATACAGCCGACACACCGGGAACTGAACCAATGGTGCTTTGAAACAAGCCAGCGGTGAGACTTTCAGCCGCCGTAATCGTCAAGTGACGGTCAATCAGTTGATTCACGACAACACTCGCCAGGTCATTTTCGTCCCCGTATCCGTAAAAGTACGCCCCAATACGATTTTGAACCGTGTTCTCCATCTCGTCTAATAATTTAGTAGCAGCCTTGTCGTCACTGGCCGTGGCTGTAATCCGAAGTGTCACTTCACCACTCTTGGCGTATGTTGCAAGGGTTGGATTTGTCTGTTTCGTAATTAGATCATCCAACTTTTGCGCCAGTGCAGCTTCGCCAATACCAAAATAACGTAATACGCGAGACTTCAAACGTTGATCAATATGATAGGCTGCTCTTAACGCTGGCATTGCAGTTCGATCAACCATGTCGATGAGCTCTCTTGGCGGGCCCGGCAGGACTAAAAAGTCCGTCCAATTTGCTTGATGTACAAAGTCACCAACTGCCATGCCATTATAATTCGGTAGTGATTGACCGCCTTCAATATATAATGCTTGTAGACGATCATTATTCCCCAAAGAACGACCAGTCACTTTGTAATGATTCGCAATCTTTGCCAGCGCAGCTTCATCAACCACCAATTTACGGCCTAAATGGCGAGCAACAACCTGCTTGGTTAAATCATCTCTTGTGGGTCCCAAACCACCTAAAACAACCACCAGATCACTGCGCTTTTCAGCCAGTGTAATGGCCTCATCCAAACGTTCCGGATTATCACCCACTACTTGCTGATGAAAAACGTTAATGCCTAAAGCAGCAAGGTTACGCGCAACATAGCTGGCATTCGTGTTATCAATTTGACCTAAAAGTATCTCTGTCCCAACCGCGATAATTTCTGCTTGCAAACGATGTTCACTCCTAACATACGCAATTTATGGCTCTGTGTTTGTACATTATTAATTATAATGCAAATTGTGCCAGACGTGGCTCATGAAACTTTGTAAACGGCTGTGTTTAAAAGTCTGTTTGAAAAAGAAAAACACCCCTACGACAAATACCATGTCGCATAGGTGCGCTCAGTTGTTATTAAACAACAATAACTTATTTAAATCCATCGCTAAAGACACTTCTGTTTTGAACGAAGTAATCGATTCCTGAATAGATGGTGAAGAATAAGCAAGTGTATAGCAATATATCTGCCATTGGCACATGAATGTTATTAAAGAAAACATTATTCAAAAACAGCAGAATAATGGACAGCATTTGAGTCGTTGTCTTAATTTTGCCAGGATAAGCAGCAGCCATAACCGTGCCATCATTTTCGACGATCAACAAACGCAACCCCGTAATCGCCAGTTCACGGCAAACGATGATAGCCACGACCCAAGCTGGTGCTTTACCCATTTCGACTAAAATCACAAAAGCAGTCATGACTAACATTTTGTCGGCCAGAGGGTCAGAAAACTTACCGAAATTAGTCACTAAATGCTGACCTCGAGCAATTCGTCCATCCAGAAAGTCCGTTAATGACGCGACAATAAAGATGATGGTTCCGACTAAACTGGTCACTGGAATATTCGTGCCGGCCCAGGTCACAACGCCCCAATTAAACGGAACAGCCATGATAATTAGAAAAATAGGTATCAAAATAATTCGAAAAACAGTTAGTTTATTTGGTAAATTCACAATGCGTCCTCCGCTCGTGCATTATTTAGCTGTACTTGCGGCAGCCTGTAATTGAATGGTCAGCACTCCTGTATTACCAGTGCCCTTGCTGATATCAACATTTTTACCGTTGATTTTAATCTTAGTTGACGTCCGGTTACCAAAGGACACAGCGACAGAAGTTGCACCGCTTGGCAATGTGACAGTTTGAGACTTACCCGTTTGCATTGTCCCGACGTACAGTGCTGAACTACCAGCAGGTGTGACTTGCATCCAAGAAGCAGCGCTATCTGCCGCAATGGTAACCTTATTTTCAGCAGGGGCATTTTCCAAACGATAAGTACTATTACCACCAGTGGTTGAAACTGAAACTAATTTTTCTTTATTAGCCTTCTTGCTGGCCTTGCTCGAGCTGCTACTAGAACTACTACTTGAGCTGCTAGAACTGCTTGACGAAGATGAACTACTGCTTGAGTCACTGCTCTTTTTCGAGGAACTGCTTGACTCATTGTCTTTAGAAGAACTAACCTTAACCGCGCTGCTTGATATCTGACTATTCTGGCTGGACTTGTTGCCGTTACGGACTGCAAAGACCCAAATTGCCCCAAGAATAATAACCACCAATAACGTAACCAAAGCAATTGGCAAGATTGAACGTAAACGGTCGAGTGTTTCATTACTCTTGCGAACGTGCGGTGTTTTCTCCCGCGTTGCAGGGGCCTCATCTGCCGGCATAACATGTGTGGCGGCAGACTGTGGCAATTGATCATTGTAGTCTTTTAATAACTCATCACCATTAAGGTCAACCGCCTGTGCATACTGTTTAATGAACGCACGTACATAAAAATCGCCAGGTAGTTCATCAAATTTACCGTCTTCAATGGCGATGAGGTATCGCCGTTGAATTTTTGTCTTCTGTTGTACGTCATCAATTGTTAAGCCTTTTGCATTGCGGGCTTCTTGCAATTTTTGACCAATCGTTGGTGTTTCCTCACTCATAAGATAAAGACTCCATCTTTATAGAATACGTTATTGACACGTCGCGTTTAAGTATAGCATATCAATTCGTCCCTGTTCCTGAATAACAAAAACGGAGATTTTTTTTAAGAATTTTCAGTATTTGTTGTTTCCTCATTCGGCAATACATCAAACACACTAATACCTTCAGATTTAATCAGAGTATGTGCCAGTTCCTGCACGTCTGCCAATGTCAGATGCTCCAACAATTGTGTTTCATCTAATAAATTGGCATTATCAAACAGTTTGCCTTCATATGCATTAGCAATTGCTTCAACGGAATTAAGCATCATGATGTGATGTCCAATAGCTTCGCGTTTAACCAGTTCAAAGTTTTCAATGGCTTCTTGCCCAACTAATGCATCATCAACGTGTTCAAGCACATTAATAATGGCCTCTGAAAATGTATTTGGATCATTAGTATCGCTGCTAACGGTTAGAAAATGAAAACCGCGCTCCAGCGAAAAATCATAATCAAAACTGTCATCAATGACACCGGCGTCGTACAGTTTCAAATAGGTCTTACTCGTATCCGCAAACAACATATCCAATAAAAGTGCCGCTGCAAGACTATATTTTAGCCCGTCACGACCCTTAGGAACCTCGTCTAAACCACGCAAACCGACAATTGATTTTGGCATGGTGACATCTAAATGACGACTCCGATAAGGTAAAATTTCCGTTTGATCATTGTTTTCAATCACAGTTCTGTCGATTGGAGCCGGATTATCAAAATTCTTTGCTGCTTGATTCTCTTTGATCCAAGTCATGACTGTCTGCGGATCAAATGCCCCTACTACAAATAAATTCATGTTACTTGGGTGATAGAACGTTTGATACGTGGCCATCAACTGGTCGGCAGTAATCTGCTGAATGGAGTCAACGGTCCCCGCAATATCAATATGAACAGGTTCAGTCGGGTAAAGGTTGCCCACAATGCCCATAAATAATTGCCAATTTTGGTCGTCGTCATACATTTGGATTTCCTGACCAATAATACCCTTTTCTTTGGCCACCGTTGCTTCAGTAAAGTATGGATCTTGAACAAAATCTAACAGGACGGATAAGTTTTCCTTGAGGTGGCGACTTGCCGCGAATAGGTAGCTAGTCCGTGTAAAACTTGTATAAGCATTGGCATCTGCACCAAATTTGCCAAACAAGTCAAAGGCATCATGGTCAGCTTTTTCAAACATTTTGTGTTCCAGAAAATGAGCGACTCCGTCTGGAATGGTCACTGATTCTTCTGCGCCACGTGGTGTAAATGTGCGGTCTGTCGACCCAAAATCAGTCGTCATAAGCGCATACGTTTTATGAAAGTCCGTCTTGGGTAACAGTTGTACGAGCAAACCATTGGATAATGTCTCTTCGTAGATTGTTTCGCCTAACTGCTGATAATCATGTTTTTCCACAGCTGTCTCCTTGTTAATCAAACGCCTGTCAGAGTCTCGAATGTCAATTACATGACTCATTTCAAGCCATTAAATATCAGACTGTTGCACGCGTGTCGCCTCGGCATTGCTAAGGACGTAACTCGTCGCTAACACCGTTTTCTTTGCCACTTCTGCAACATCCTGGATTGTCACGGCATTGATACCTGTTACCCAGTCAGTTACGGTCATGGGAATCGCCGTCAAATCGCCGAGTAATTCCGTACCAACAACTAACCGTGGTGCATCTTGAGCAGCTTCACGCTGATTAATTAACGTTTCTTTAACCTGCTGCAAACGCTCTTCACTAAAATGCCCATTGGCCAAATCACTGAGCTGTTCACCAATAATTTGTTGCACTAAAACAGCCTTTTCACCATCGATCCCCGCTTGAACGAGCAAGGTTTGATTAAAAAAGTTGATCCCTGAATTTGCATAGTAGGCCAGACTTTGCTTTTCACGAACATTTGTAAATAGCAAAGACAAAGGTGTACCACCAAATAAGCCGTTAAACACCTGTGCCGAAAAGTATTCATGATTGCCGTATTGAATTGGTAATTGATAAATCAAATCCAGCTTGGCTTGTGTAAGTGGTTGGTGTTCGACTTGACTGGTGACGCCCTCAGGCACCTCGCTTGGCCGTGTGATTTGTCGTGATGCCGACGGACGGTCAGTCAGATCCAGTGGATCCAACATCGTCACCACATCACTGGCATCAACATCTCCCAGAACATAGATAAAAACTTCATCTTCCGCCAGTATCCGTTGATATTCCGCATAAACAGATTGTGGTGTCAATGCTGCAACATCACTTAGTCGACCGGCACTTGGATAAGCGGCCATCGTGTCACCAAAATGGAGTCGCTGTGCCTGCAAGCGTGCGTACAACATTTTATCTTCGCTGATTGCGCGTAACGCCAGTGCAAGATTTTCTTTTTGACGATCAAATGTCGCTTGGTCAAAACCTGTCACACCATTGGTAGTCTGCACTAACGGGTTTGTCATTACTTCATTTAAGAAGTGAAAACCGTCAGCTAGAAGATTCGGTTGCCCTTCTAAATAGCGACCGTTTGGTAACGTCAGTGCAAACTGAAATTGCGCTAACGTGCCCATTTTAGTCACATTAGTATTGAAGTTGGCCCCATACATATTGCTTAACACAGCCGCTAGCGCAGTCTGAGTCGGATACGCAGCCGAACTGGTTTCCAACAAATCTGCGAGTAATGAACGCGTCGTTAACGTTGCCAAACGTGCGGGTGAACAAAACGTCACCAAAACACTGACCGTCTTGAATTGGGTAGTCGGAAGCACGGTTAAATGAACACCGTTTGCTAAATCCTGTTTCACTTTACGCCGCCTCCGTATAAAAATACTGTAGTCATCATTGCTTCATATTAGCTGAAATAACTGTTAAAAACAATCCTCTGTACGCATAACCGACTTGAAAATTTGTCACAAAAAAGCACATGAGACTGCCCCACTTATTAATGGGACTGCGGCTCAATGTGCTTTCACAACACGTTACTTTTTAATGAGTGAGTCTGAGTCTTGCCCAAACCACTTATGATTAATTTGACTCAGTTTACCGTTCTTCGCCAATTTTACAAAACCTTGATCAATCTTGCGCTTCAACGTGACATCTCCCTTACGTAAACCGACCGCATAGTTTTCACCAGCAAAGTTGCCGACAATTGTCCGGTACGCAGCCGGATCGGGTTCATGCTTGACGTAATACCCTGCATAAACCTGATCAATCAATAAACCTTGAATGCGATTAACATTGAGATCAATGAACGCATCATTGAACGTATCATAGGTCACAGGAGACCCCTTAATGTATTGCTTTAGCAATTTGGGGTGTTGATTTAATAGCGTTTGTGCAGACGACCCGGTTTGAAGTCCCAGGACCTTACCCTTCATATCCGCAAAACTATCGATGTTTTGTTTTCGTTTTGTCACTAAGACTTGGCGATTTCTAAGATAGGGAGTAGAAAAGGCGACCTTTTTCGCCCGTTGCGGCGTAACCGTGTAACCATTCCAAATGGCATCAATGGTACCGTTGCGAAGTTCTGTTTCTTTCATTGACCAATCAATGGTCTGAAAATCAACTTTTAGTCCATATTGAGCAAACGTCGCTTTGGCTAGGTCAACATCATAACCAACCAACTTACCATTCTTTTCCCTGAAACCCATCGGTACAAAACTGTCATCAACACCAATAACAACCGTGCCACGGCGTTTTATGTGCTGCCAAGTATCTTGATGATCTGCACGGCTTGACACGCTCTCACAACCGCTGAGCATTATCAGTCCAATTATCATAATGGTTAACAGCAGGCCCAATTGTCGCCAACCCGTAAATCTGCTTTTTGGATTTCCCATTTTCAACCTCCCACACCATCATTACCTTACACGAAGGTGCCTATGCATCTAACGGCTTTACTGTGACGAGTTGATCAGCGATCTGTTCGGCAAACTGCTGATCATGTGTGACGACAATCTGTGTAATGCCGCGCTGTTTAAGTTCTAAAATCAGTTCACCAACGGTATCTCGTAACGTTGGATCAAGCGCTGAAGTGGGCTCGTCGTAACATAAAATGGTCGGCTGCATGGCTAAGGCACGCGCAATTGCCACACGCTGTTTTTGACCACCAGACAACTGATAGGGATATTGTTTTGCAACCTGTCCTAAGCTAAGTGACTCCACCAAATCAGCAACTTGCTTTGCGGCTTGCTTGTCCGTTTGATTATTCACCATTTTGGGTGCCAAGGTAATGTTGTCTAAAACACTCAGGTTAGGAAACAGATTAAAATCTTGAAACACCACGCCAATTTTTCGTTCACGCCCTCTGTCAGCGCTGGGATCAAACGACTGCCCATCCAGTAAAAATGTTCCAGAATCCGGTTTTTCCAATCCCGCAATGCACCGCAATAATGTTGTTTTCCCCGCACCGGATGGACCGACAATGCTGACGATTTGTTGATCTGGAACCGTCATCGAAAAGTTATTCAAAATTTGACGTTGTCCAAACGCCTTATTGATATTTTTTAACTCCAGCATGTTCGTCACCCTCCTTTAGCGATAATAGCTATAGTGCTTTTCAAGGCCTCTCAGCCCGTAGGTACAAACCAACGTCAACAACAAATAGATAATCCCAACTAAAATCAGTGGTACTAGTGTCACATCGCGCGCCGAGGCCACGTTACCCGCTCGAAGTAAGTCCCCCAAACCGATCACGTACACTAATGATGAATCCTTGACCAGGTTAATCACTTCATTACCAACCGCCGGAATCACGCTTTTAACCACTTGTGGTAAGATAATTCGCCGCAGTGTTTGCCCATAGGTCAGGCCAAGCACCTGGGCACCCTCGTATTGACCACGATCCACGCCGGAAAAGCCACCCCGAAATATTTCCGCAAAATAAGCCGCATAGTTAAAAATGAAGGCAAACAATGCTGCCGGATATCGCGCAAAGACAATGTGAACATCGGGCAACCCGTAAAACACGAACATGAGTTGCAACAATAACGGTGTGCCACGCATCAGCCATACATAGAAATTAAGCACCCAACGCACCGGTGAAAAACGTGACCGTAATCCCATACTAACTAAAACACCAAGCGGCAACGCACCAATGAGTGTCCAGAAAAAAATTCTAATCGTCATCCAAGCACCGCTAAGTAATGATGGCAAAATCTGACTAACATAAGTCAACGACATGTTGATCCCTCCTAAAACAAAAGAAATTATTCGTTCTGAAATATAATCTCAAACCCAATAAGAAAAGGCTCTTTGTCAATGAGTGTTG
>DMZB01000334.1 GCA_003482405.1 Lactobacillus sp.
CCATTAGCTATGCCCGTTTTATTACGGGCGATTCCAAAGGGTTAACCAAAACCTCCACAGACGCGACTGATATTTCGGCAAATATCGGCGAAACATTAACTGATCTGTTCACACTCGCGGATTCAGATTATCGCAGATTTTACCACCAGTTCACCATGACTGATTTAAAAAACGATATGCATGATCACGGATACTTTATCAATTTGGCAAATCGACCGTGACTGTGGAAATAAACCCAGTAAAAATCGATCGACAACCAAAAAATGTCGCGCCTAAAAAATGATGCATTACAGGATTCAATTTCCTGTAGTGCATCATTTTGTGTTTAGAAAGATTTTTTCAGTTATAAGCGCTTTTGCGACAGTAATAAAGTGGGCATTAATTTGACTACGACATCGTACTGCCCATGGATGCCAATACCGGTGTCTAATTTGCCTCAGTCTCTGCGTCTTGCGATTCGCCTTTCAACGCCCATCTCAATAACAACGGGGCCGCTAAAGTTGAAAAGACGATCATAAAAATCATGTCGACATATAATCCCTTGGCCAACAAGTGAGCATTAAAGCCAATTTGGGCCGTGATGAGTGCCATTTCACCGCGGGCCACCATCCCCGTGCCAACGATTCGACTACCAACCTTTGTAAAGCCGGTAAGTCTGGCACCAATTTCACCACCCCACCACTTCGTTACAACGGCTAATATTGTCATCAAAACGATGAACGGGAGCGACGTGACAAAGTGTGTAAAGGTAACATTCAGTCCGATGCTGACGAAAAATACGGGGACAAAAAAAGCGTTACTGATTGGTTCAATATGATCGTCAATGACTTGTTTAACGTGCGTTTGTGCAACTGCAATACCTGCAAAAAATGCACCGATAGCGCCGGACAAACCAACTTCTTCAGCTAGGTAAGCCATTCCCAAACAAATCACAACTGCGGTCACTGTTCGCGCAGTCGGAATCAAAAGCCGTTCACTGATTCGCATCAATAACGGCGCAATCCACCGCACCAATAAATAAGCGGCTACGAAGAAACCAACTTGAAATAAAAGCTGTAGTCCCATATTGGTGCCACCATGTGCACTGTCACCGCCGATGAGAGCAACCATTAGACTTAACAGCAGGACGCCAATAATGTCATCTGCCACTGCTGCGCCGAGAATCGTGGCGCCTGCCCGAGTGTCTAAAGCATGAAACTCCCTTAACACAACCACTGAAATGCTGACCGAGGTGGCTGAAAAAACAACCCCGATAAACAGTGCTTCCGTGAAGTGATAGCCAAACAGTAAGCTAATGCCACCCATTAACGTGACTGGCAAAATGACACCGCACACGGCAACCGCCAAAGCAGGCCGTAAAACTTTGCGCAACTGAGTGAGATTACTTTCGAGACCCGCCATAAACATCAATAAAATCACACCGATGTTTGCAAACACTGACAAGGCACTGCTTTCATGCACCCAGTTCAGCACTCCTGGCCCAATAATGATGCCGATTAGCAATTCACCAATGACCGCCGGAATGCCAACCCGTGCCGAAAAATGACCGGCTATCGTGGTCGCCAACAAAATCAATATCAGCGTGCCAATAAACGCCATGGACCTCGCTCCTTCACTATGTGTTTAAAGAAATAAATGCCTTGCTCACAATAAATAGTCAATATCCGATGCTGGTGTTGGATAGGCCATAATCTGGTCATCAAACGAACGAGAAGTTGCATGCTGATTAATCAGCAGCGTTAAATAATTAATCATTTCATCGGCGATGCTACTCAAAACAGCAGCACCGACCAGTTGATGTTGCGCATTCAAGACAACGGTCACCTTGGCCACTGAATCATGGATTCGGTTATACGTGTACCAGTGTGTCATATCGATTTTTTTAACTGTCAGATAGGCATCTTGTGCGGCCGTTGTCACATCGACCCCCACCTTGGCCAACTTGGGCATCCCAAAAACGAGCGTGGGAATGGCTGGGTATGCAATTGCTTCATTACTCAGTTCCCCTGTCAATTGACCCACTAGGTAGCGGGCGTCAAACCCGGCCACCGGTGTAAGTTTAGGCACATTTTGTTTGGCCACGACGTCTCCCAAAGCATAGATATTTGGATTAGCCGTTTGCAAATGATCATTAACTTGCACCCCATGCTTGTCAGCAACAACCCCGACTGCGGGCAAATTTAAAGTATCCACATTGGCGATACGTCCTGTCGCACCGATAACAGCATCCGTTGTCAGACTAAACTGTGCATTGTCAGTCAGGACCAAACCGTCATTGGTCGATGTGACTTTACTAATATCAATATTTTTATGAATTCGAACGCCTGCTTCAATTAGCTGCGTTGTTAAATCGGCCACCATATCCGCTGGAAAAGCCTTCAAGGGGCGGTCATTATGCAGGATTAAATCAACTTGAGCGCCAGCCGCGTTTGCAATGTCGGCCAGTTCAAAAGCAATGTAGCCACCGCCAATAAACGTGATTCGGCGTGGCAGTTCGCGCATGTTTAAAAAGTCAGTACTGGTGCCGACATGCTCTGCCCCTTCAATACTTAGTCGGCTGGGGCGTTCGCCTGTTGCAATCACAATTTTGTCAGCCACAACTTCCTTGGTGCCAACCATGACATGTCCGTCTTCGGTAAATTGTGCATGACCGGTCAGTGCCTCAATGTTGGCGCTCTTCAGACCAGCCAATGTTCCACCAGGAATGCTGTCAGTATAAGCAAACTTATTGCGCATTAAATCGGGCCAGTTAACTTTAGGCATTCCCACTAACCCTTGACCATTCAGATGTTCAGCAGACCGTTTTGCTTCGACTGCAGCCAACAAAATCTTTTTAGGATCGCAACCACGGTTTGGACACGTACCGCCCCATAGGTTTTCTTCAGCAATCGCGACCGTTTTACCGGCTGCCTTTAAATCATAGGCCAGTGCGATTCCACCAGGGCCACCACCCAAAATCAACGTTTGTACATGTGTCATAATCTGCCTCCAGTCTTTAGAACGTTTACACACAGAGTGTACCGACTTTTTGTTCACGACAAAAGCATTTTGCTTTGGTACTAAACCTAAAGTTGACCAACAGTGACCGTTTTGCCACTACTCAGTTGGTTTCAAAGCTAGCGTGCGATCTAATTCACGAACCATGTAAACTTCTTCCGTCGCGTCATCCCATTCGCGATCTGGGAATAAGACATAACGATCAAAGAAATAACTACCTAAGATTGATAACAGATAACGAAAGATAATGCGAAACGGCCAATCGACCAGTTGTCCACGATCCTGGGCCGTTTTAACAATCGTTCTGAAGGAGTTCAAAAATCGTTCTGGTGCATACTTCAGGTACTGTTCACGAATATCTGCGTTGTACAGGATTTCGCTAAGAAAAACCTTTAGGGCATCTTGATTTTCAGAAGCAAACTTCATGCGATTGTGCACAAAGAACACAAAGAAGTCATGAATATTGTCTGTTTGTTCACGAATGGCCTCAGATGCCAGTTCATCTAGCAAGTCAGGCACCACTTCCCTGACGATTGGATCTAAGGCTTCACGCAAAATATTTGCTTTCGATTTAAAATGCTTAAACATGGTGCCTTCTGACTGATGGGCAGCTTCTGCAATCTGCCGCGTACTCGTATTGGCATACCCCTGTTTGGCAAACAGCCGTATACTGACAATCAAGACATCCCGTTGTTTTTGCGTTAAGTTCTTGTCCTTATTGACAACATTGGGAAATTCTTCAAGAATGTTTTTTTCTGTCATTTATTTTTCCATCACTTTCGCAAATTCACTACTGCTATCATAGCAGACCTTAAGAGGTCAGAAAATGTCAAATCTAACCGACCCATGATGCTGCCCATATCGATTTTTTTAAATAATCATTTATCTGCATGACCGGTACGACAATTTACCAGAATACAGAAAAGACGTGCCCAGAGTCTTTCTCAAGGACACGTCATCAATATTATTCAATTAATTATCGACCAAACCGACATCGACCAATCAACTGATTGATTTGACGGTGTGATCAAACGCTGATTACGCCTGTTTGGAAGCGTTCAGGGCACGGTAGCCAAGATAAAATTGAACGACTGCCAAGATAACAGCTAACCAGTTTACTGTCGCAAACCATCCTGAAAGGCTGGCCACACTGGTTGCGCCATAGTAAGCCCAAAATCCCCAGACTACCGCGACAACGTTAATCCAAGCAAAGGTCTTCATTAGCGATTGATTCTTTGTTGCAAAGAATGTCCAAACGCAGTTAACCACGAACCAAATAGCTAAAATCCAAAATGATGTTGCAAACATGTTGATTCCCTCTTTTGTTTTTATTTGTCGAGCGAGTGATTACTCGCCTTCCTCAACAACATCATTCTAGCACCTTTCTATTTTGATACAACCCATTTGCCAAACTTTTTTCAGAAAATTTTTTGTGAACAAAAAGGCCTTTCAATCCGCATTGTGTAGCGGATGAAAAGACCTTGCTTGAGATTTAAAATTATTTTTTAGCTAAGCAGTCCACTTCGTAATTAAATAGCCACGTCTTTTACTCACTTATTGTCATCTTCGTCATGTTTACGCTGGCTGAGATAGTTGACAATATCCTGTGCATTAATAAAACCAATTTGCTTGTCACCATCAACGACCCGTAGATATTCACAGTTAGTGAGATCATCAAACGCCTCACCTAATGTTCGATCAGAGGAAATATCAATTGGTGCCGTCTGCCCCTCTGGTAGTGTTACTTCAGAAAAACCCATCATGACCATTTTACCAACGTAAACGTCATACACGTTCTTTGCGACGCTTTGTGAGAAAAAGGCTTCTACAAATTTATTGGCTGGGTGTTGAGCAATGGCAGTAGGTGTATCGACTTGCAAGATTTTACCCTTACTCATGACCGCGATTCGATCGCCAAGTTTAAGCGCCTCATCCATATCATGAGTGACGAAAATAATCGTGTCATGACGTTTTTCATGTAGCTCTAAAACAAGGTCCTGCAGTTGAGTCCGTGAAATGGGGTCCAGTGCAGAAAATGGTTCATCCATCAACACAATTGATGGTTCTGAAGCAATTGCTCGGCAAATCCCGATTCGTTGCTGTTCACCACCTGAGAGTTCACTGGGCATCCGGTCACGGTATTTTTTAGGATCAAGTCCAACTTGGTCAAGCAACCGATTGATTGTTGCATCGATCTCCTCGCGCTTCATTCCCTTCATTTCAGGAATTACGGCGATGTTTTGCGCGACTGTCATCGTCGGGAACAGGGCGATCTGTTGCAGGACGTACCCAATGTTCCAACGCAGCCGTTGCAGATTAATTTCTTGAATATTGTCGTCGATAATAAAAATTTTGCCGTCACTTTGTGGTTGTAACTGGTTGATCATTTTCAAGGTCGTGGTCTTGCCACTGCCCGAAGTCCCGACCAAAACAAATAATTCACCCGCATTGATGGTTAAATTTAAATCTGGAATCACGACATTACCGTCAAAGGACTGCTGCACATGTTCAAACCGAATGATCGGTTCGCCATCTTTTGCTGTTGGCGTTGCGTGTTTTTCAGTTGACACTGCCATTATCGTGCATCCCCTTTCAACAGATGATGACTTGTTAAGTAATTG
>DMZB01000291.1 GCA_003482405.1 Lactobacillus sp.
ACGGAGTTTGCTTTTATTTTTGAAAAAAACTTGCAATTACTTTGTCACGCACTATAATGATTATAGTTAAAGTACTTAAACACAAACAGTAATGTGACTAACAAAAAAGCGTGAATATTATGCGGAATGATGAAATGAGAGATATGCAATTGATTAGTAATGGTGGTGTTTAGTCTGAATTGGCAATTGATGAGTTAGAAGCAAGCCGTCAATCACGTCATGAACACAAACGTTGGTAATCGGAGAATGTGGATTTGATGATAATTGACCAATTACAGAAAATTAAAAATTTTTAATTCAATCGTTGACACCGGCAAATGAAAGCTGTCGGTGTCAACGATTTTTTTATGCCATCAAATCGCCGTATGACTGAAATTGTGGCGAACTCTATCGTTTGAAAGGGTGACTGACTATTAGTGACTAATAATATGCAAATAATTGCGGTTGTATTTCTCCTTGTAAATTAGAATTTGATTAGTTATACTCTGTCTAATGACTTTTTAATCTTTAACAAGAGAACTGTGTTCATCATACATAACGGGCAATGTTTGATGCACTTGAATGCGGTCAAGAAATGAGGGAGTAGCATGGCAGAAGAAGAAAACCATTTTCTAAAAATCGAAGACGTCAGTACAGCCTTTAAGATTCAGGGTAAGTATTACCCAGCTGTATCTGACGTCTCTTTAGATATCCACAATGACGAAATTGTTGCCATCGTGGGCGAGTCCGGATGTGGTAAGAGTACCTTAGCAACGACAATCATGGGCCTGCATGATCCTGCCGAAACTAAAATCGGCGGCACCATTGAGTTTGAAGGTCAGGATTTACTCAAACTCAATGAAGATCAAATGAATAAAATTCGTGGTGCCAAAATCGGCATGATCTTCCAAGACCCCTTATCAGCGTTGAATCCGTTGAAGCGGATTGGTGCTCAAATTCAGGAAGGTTTGGATTATCACACTAAAATGACTGAGGCTGAAAAAAAGGCCCGCGTTTTGGAATTGGTTAACCAAGTTGGAATCCCACATCCAGAGCGAGTTATCCGTCAGTTCCCTCATGAATTATCTGGCGGTATGCGCCAACGTGTGGTTATCGCCATTGCCATCGCCTGCAAACCCGACCTGATGATTGCCGACGAACCAACGACGGCCTTGGACGTTACGATTCAAGCGCAAATCTTGGACTTATTAAAGGATATCCAAAAGGAAAACCATGCCGGTATCATCTTAATCACGCATGATTTAGGTGTCGTGGCTGAAACGGCTGATGAAGTTGCGGTTATGTACGCTGGACAGGTTGTCGAAAAAGGCTCTGCCAAGCAGATTTTTGACAACCCGTTACATCCTTACACACGGTCGTTGTTACGATCAATGCCACAAAAAGACAGTGAAAATGATGATCTTTATGTTATTCAGGGTGCTGTTCCTTCATTACAAAAGATGCCTCAAGACGGCTGTAAGTTCGCCCCACGAATCCCTTGGGTTCCAGAAAGCGAACATGAGGCCCACCCAACAATGCACGAGGTTGAACCTGGACACCGTGTTCGTTGTACTTGCTACAAGAACTTTAAGTTCCAAGACGAAGCTGAAGCTTAGAATGGGGGAGAGTAAATGAGTTTAATTGAAGTAAAAGACTTAGAAGTTCATTACCCGATCCGTTCTGGGTTTTGGAATCGGGTAACAGATGAAGTGTTGGCTGTGGACGGCATCAGCTTAGATATTGAGGCCGGAGAAACGTATGGTCTTGTTGGAGAATCTGGATCTGGTAAATCAACGACTGGTAAATCAATCGTTGGACTGGAAAAGCCAACTAAGGGTCAGATCCTGTACAAAGGTAAAGACATCACAAAGCCACGCACTCGGCACGAATTAGATTACAACAAAGACGTACAAATGATCTTTCAAGATTCACTCTCTAGCCTGAATCCACGAAAAAGAATTGAAGATATTATTGCCGAACCAATGCGTAACTTTGAACATTTAGATAAAGAACAAGAAAAATTAAGAGTTTTACAATTATTGGATATTGTTGGTCTTGATCCCGATGCTTTATATAAATATCCGCATCAATTCTCAGGTGGCCAGCGTCAACGTATTGGGGTAGCTCGGGCCGTTGCGACAAATCCTAAGTTGATTGTAGCCGATGAACCAGTTTCCGCTCTGGATCTATCTGTTCAGGCTCAGGTTTTGAATTTTATGAAGAAAATTCAAAAAGATTTTGGCATTTCGTATTTATTTATCTCTCATGACTTAGGTGTTGTGCGTCACATGTGTGACAATATTGCAATTATGCACCGTGGTCGTTTGGTAGAGATTGGCACCCGTGATGATATATATAATCATCCAATGCACATTTACACAAAACGGCTACTTTCAGCTATTCCCGAAACCAGTGTAGAAGGTCGTGCTGAGGCACGAGCACATCGTGAGGCTGTTGAACGGGAATTTCAAGAGAATCAGGCTCGTTATTATGATAAGGATGGTAAGGTTTTGCCGTTAGTAGACGTTAGTGCTACTCACAAGGTTGCTTTACCGGAAGATGAAATCGACAAGGAGGACAAGTGATATGTGGAAAACAGTTTTACGACGTGTCCTCATTATGATTCCGGAAATAGTTATTTTAAGCATCTTAGTATTCTTGTTGGCCAAAGCAATGCCTGGCGACCCTTTTACTGGAAGCATTGGACCGCATACGAGCGCGGCACAAATTCATCAATTAAAAGTACAGGCTGGGCTCTATAATCCTTGGTATCAACAGTACTGGAATTGGGTTGTTCATCTCTTTCATGGCAATCTGGGTACTAGTTTTCAGTATCAGGAGCCCGTTACAAGTATCATTGGAGAAAGAGCCGTTAATACGGTGTGGTTAGCTTTGTTCACAATGGTGCTTACTTATGCAATTGCCATTCCGATGGGGCTTTATGCGGGTCGTCACCAAAATCAGCTCGGTGACAATATTATTCGTGTGTATACCTTCGTGACTATGGCCATTCCGCCCTTTGTTATTCTATTAATTTCACTTTGGATCTTTGGCTATGTTTTAGGTTGGTTTCCAACGACTGGTTCAGTGAGCGCTACAGCAAGTGGCACTATGGGAACGATCGTATCGCGATTACAACATATTCTATTGCCAGGAATTGTGGCTTCGTTGACTGGTACCGTGAATATTGTTCAGTATTTGCGTTCTGAAGTTATTGATGCCAAACAATCGGATTACGTTCGGACGGCACGTTCTAAAGGGGTGCCAACGACGGATGTATTTCGACACCATATTTTGAGGAATTCACTATTACCGATTGCAGCTTTTGCGGGTTATTCAATTACAGGATTATTAGGTGGTTCTGTGATTACTGAAATGATTTTTTCATATCCAGGGATGGGGCTTCTATTCTTGAATTCTATTTCTTACCGTGATTACACGGTTATTACTGCATTGGTACTGCTTTATGGATTGTTGAATCTTCTTGGGACGTTACTTTCGGATATCATATTGTCCGTAGTCGACCCTCGTGTACGAGTTCAGTAGGGAGGAAAGAAATGTCACAAAATCAACTAGATAATAATTCATCAATTGATAAAAAAGATTTAGAACGACTTTCTAAAGAGGCTGAAGAAGAAGCCGCACCTTCTTCGTTGCGTATTGTTTGGAATGAATTTAAGGCAGACAAAGTAGCGCTAACGGCTGCCATTATCATCATAGCTTTTATCCTTTTCGTGACAATTGCTTCGCTATTTATCAACCAAAGGCAAGCAATGGCTACCAACATTATGGATTCATATGATAAGCCGTTTTCTCAATTCTTACTTGGGACTGATGAAGGTGGACGATCTGTTGCGAAGCAATTAATCATGGGTTCGAAAAACTCTATCGGTATTGCAATTGGTTTAACTGTAATTTCTTCAACTTTCGGTGTTGTTTTCGGTCTAGTTTCTGGTTACTTTGGTGGAATTGTTGATAATATTATGATGAGGTTTTACGACTTTATGATGATGTTACCTATCTTGCTTTTCATCATTGTCGTTGTCACAATAATTCCGAGCTACAATGCAATCACATTGACTTTAATTTTGAGTGTGTTTTATTGGCTTGGCACTGCCCGATTGATCCGTGCTAGAACAATGTCTGAATCCAAGAAGGATTACGTCGCAGCATCAAAATCTTCGGGTACAAGTACTATCAAAATTATTTTTCGAGAGATAATGCCCAACATTTCATCCTTAATCATTGTTGATACAATGCTATCTTTTGCCGAAAACATTGGGGTTGAAACAACATTGAGCTATTTAGGATTTGGTTTGCCAAATGGTACACCGTCACTTGGGACAATGATTTCAAATGCGAATGATCCAAATAATATTACACAGTACTGGTGGACTTGGTTGATTGCTGCCATTGAAATTATTGTTTTGACCATTTCTATTAGTTACGTCGGACAAGTTCTTCGACGAGCAACAGATGCGTCACAACGGTTAAGCGATGAATAAAAATGAGATTTTTTTAATTTTATTCTTTACAAATTCTCATTTAGGGGTAGAATTGGCTTTGTTAATTATTTGATTCATATTTGCTCATAAGTTTTTGCATTTATTTGGGAGGAATTAGTACATGAAGAAAACTAAACTAGCACTTGCTGGAGCCGCTGCGCTTTCCGTAGTAACTTTAGCAGCATGTTCAAATGGAAGTAGTAGCTCATCTCAGCCTCAGACGGCTGTCAAACTGGCAAAGTCTTATAGTGGATCAGGTACTATTGACAAAAACGCTACCATTAAGGCTGCCGAAGTTAATGATGCCCCATTCAAGGGTTTGACAGATGAAGCCTTAATTTCAAATACAGAAGACTCAGATGTCTTTTCACCTGGTTTACAAGGATTATTCAACACTGACAAAAACTTCAACTATAAAAACGGTGGTCCAGCTAACATTAAGTTGAGTCGTTCAGCAAACACCGTAACGATTACACTTCGTAATAATTTGAAATGGTCCGATGGTTCACAAGTTACAGCCAAAGATGTCGAATATGCTTATGAAGTGCTTGGGAATAAGGATTCAACTTCACAACAGTTTAGTGCAAATTTGGAAAAAATTAAGGGTATGACTGCTTACCATAAAGGCAAAGCCTCAACTATTTCAGGCATCGATATGCCTGATGGTGAGAAAGGGAAAAAGGTTGTCATTCATTATACATCCGTAAATCCTGCCATGAAACGCTCTGGCAATGGCTTTATTTGGGAGTATGCAGAGCCTTATGAGCATATTAAAAACGTTCCAATTAAGAAGTTGGCTTCTTCTGCTGAAGAACGCAAAACACCATTGTTCTATGGCCCTTACAAATTGAACAAAGTTGTCGAAGGTGAGTCAACTTCATGGGTACGAAATCCATACTACTGGGGTAAGAAAGCTAATGCCAAGGCAGTAACAATTAATGTTGTTTCGACCTCGGCCGCTGCTTCAGCCTTTAAGTCACATAAGTACGACTTCACTGTTGGAATTTCAGGTCTTCCTAGCACGCAATATAAGAATATTAAGAAGTTGAGCGATTACTCAGTTGTTGGTACTCCACAAATGGGATACGGCTATTTGGGCTTTATGGTCGGTCATATGGATACTAAGACTGGTATGAACGTGATGGACAAAGACAGTAAAGTGGCTAACAAGAGTTTGCGTCAAGCATTAGCATACGCTATGAATGTGGATGCAGTTGAAAAGAAGTTTGGTAACGGCTTAGGCAAACGTGCCACGACTTTGATTCCTAGCGCCTTTAACGATTATCACGACAAAGATGCAAAAGGCTTCCCACTGAACATTAAAAAAGCTAACAAGTTGTTAGATGACGCTGGCTACAAGAAGAAGGGCAAGTGGCGTCAAACTCCTGATGGTAAAAAGTTAGTCTTGCATTTTGCAGCCATGAAATCTAGCACTACACACGATCAGGAAATCCAAAACTATCTTCAACAGTGGCATAAGATTGGATTGGACGTTAAGTTGACTGGTGGTAAGACTATGGAAATGAATGCCTTCTATGACGACATTCAGGCTCCAAAGCCCCCTAAGGATGTTGATTTCTTTGAAGCTGCATGGTCAACTGGCTCGGAACCAACGCCAACTATGTACACGGCGAATGCGCCATTCAACATGGGTCACTTTGTCTCCAAGAGAAATACTCAGTTAATTAATAACATGAACAATAATAAAGCCTTTAAGGATTCATATCGTAAGACTCAGTTCAATGATTGGCAACAATACATGAACAAAGAGGCTGCTTATGTTCCTGAAGATGAAACCATGGACTGGACGCCTGTTAACCATCGTATTAAGAACTACACAGAGAGTCCTGCTCACGCTAATACTAGTTGGGCTGAATACGGTGCAACTTCGGCAAATCCTAAATAATTTTTGAGTAGAAAAAGGAATCGCAATTTGCGATTCCTTTTTTTGTAGTATGAGTGAATATCCGGTGCAAAAAAATAATCGCATGATAACAGACTTTCTATGATTTGTCCGTGACTATCGGTACAATGGCGTCATTTAACAAATAGATGAGGTTTGTTTGATGCAACGACGTGAAATTATTACTCAAGTTGAACTACTAAAAAGCCACAACACAATGGAATTCACAGAACCAATAATGGCAGACAATCAATAATGGTTCCAAATAAGGCGGTGATTGTGAACAGAGTCAGTGTTTACCTTCTTGTTGCCCTATTGAAAGTAGCGCTTTATTTTCAGTAATCAATCGGTAATTCAATTAATCCAAAGTGCATGATACGAAGATTGAACTGCGACACATCAATGATATAAAGATTGTCCGTCCCAGACCCGTTTTATTTGGGACTGCATGATCTGATTGCTCTGTTTGTTTTATGTGATCGATATAAAATATTTCGTTGGGTTGGTAAATACACACAAATATATTGAAATCAATCAGATTCGGAGATCACAAATTAAATTGTCACGGAGAAATTGTCACGTGACGTGATCTGTATAAAAAAAGATTGACATTAAAAATAAATGATACTAAGATTAATTTATTATTAGATGTCCACAAACACCGGTGTTGTATTCTAATATGATTTACTGATTTAAGTCAGTTATTGGACTGAAAAACTTTAGCTAACAATTTAAGCCTGTTGACTCAAATTATTGTTTTCCGCTGAATAGGACAAAGGGAGATGCTTGTTTTGACAGAGAGTGTATTGAAACTAAAAGATCTTAATTGTATCCACGTACTTACACAGGCCGCACAAAGCAAAGTAGTGGGCGGAGCTGGCGAAAATCAGTATAACCACATGCGTTTGGATGGGTTTGTGTCTCTTAACAGTTAATCTGACTGTCGATATGCGCAGAACTTTCCTTGATTGATTGTTGAAAAATTGATGCCAATTACATGTTAGATGAGTATTCAATAATGAGGATTATTGTGGGAGTGGAGGACTAATTATGGACAAAAAAATTCAAAAAGAGTTTAACACAGAAATGTTCATTTCTATGAGTAAGGTTGGTCAGTCAAAAGTCTCAGGTGGTTCCGGCGTTCCAACTTGGTCACTTACACAGGAGCAAAGGACATTGCAGTCATGGGAGTAAGTTCAATACAATAATTATGCGGACTGAATCTTTTGACTATAAAGAGCAGTTGAAAATGACTTTTTCAGATTGTAAGGATTAATGCATATCTCGACCGTTTGATGTTTATACTATTTTCACTTGTGAGAAAGATATTCAAAGGGGATAAGCTTATGAATAAAGCAAATAATTTCGGTATTGAAGCGCCGTTTTCTAAATTCGTAGTTGTAAATAAGAATGAACAAAACAAGATTATTGGTGGCACTGAATTGCCGTATCGTATACGAACGAATAATCCGATAAAACCATTTGAAAATTAGTTGTTTAAGTTTCGAAGAATTAATATTCTGTTAAGTAGAAATTGCTTTTTGATAGTGGTATAAAAACAAGACTGTTTTTGCAAAATGTGATTAGAGCAGTTTAAAAGGCACAAATGTTTAATCTTCAAAGTGTCTAGGAGAAAAGGTTTTTTGTGAATAATTCTAAAGTTTTGTGTTGTAACGAAGAAAATGAGAACTTTTTTAGGATAGCGTTCTGGATGTGTTTTCAATGAAAGTGCTGGGTGCGGTCACTGTACATGACCGCCCAAGCACCTTTTTTGTACGACTGGTGTAATGTGCTTGAATGGGGGTGTATTATGTTTTGCTTTTTTAACAAGAAAAGATTCTATGTGGCTCAGGTAGACGAACGCGACTGTGGGGTAGCGGCCTTATCTATGGTATTAAAAAGTTATAAATCTTACGTTTCAATAGCCCATCTACGGGATATAGCTAAGACGAATATGGAAGGAACTAGTTTGCTGGGGATAACGACTGCAGCTGAGCACTATGGTCTGAAGACGACGGCTGTTCAAGCCGACATGTCCTTATTTGAGATGAAAGGTATTCCATTTCCATTCATAGTACACGTAAATGTTAAGGGGAACTTGCAACATTTTTATACGGTTTTTGGAATGGTTAAAAATCGAATTATTGTTGGTGATCCCAATCCTGCTGTTGGATTGATTAAAATGGATAAGGAACAATTTGCTCGGGAGTGGGATGGTTACAGTGTTTTCTTTGAAAGTGGCACTGACTACAAAATTATTCGAGAAAAGGAATATACCTTATTTGATTTAGTGCCTACCTTAGCTAAACAACGCGTTCTCGTAGCACAAGTAGTGATGTATACACTGCTAGGCACAATGATTAGTATTTTGGGCTCGTATTATTTGCAAGGAATAATCGATGAGTTTGTGCCTAGAAAATCACAAAATGTATTAGGGATAGTTTCAATAGGATTGATAGTGGCCTACGTGGTGCAGCAGTTGCTTGCTTTCCTGCAAAATTACATGATGGCCTTGATGAGTAAACGTCTATCAACGGATATCGTGTTGAATTATATTAG